>CAYUQG010000007.1:0-15219 GCA_964446915.1 Candidatus Woesearchaeota archaeon | reverse complement strand
TCAATCAAAAATTCTTTTCCACCAAGGTCTTTTTATAAAAACAGGTTTGTTATCTTCATCAAGGATTTCATATGAAATTCTTGGCTTTTCTTTTATTGCAGGTGCTTTTTCAGAAAGCTCTTTTGTTGCCTTTTCAAAAGCTGCCTGAACTTCTGTCCGAGAATAACCTTGTTTTATTAAAGCCCATTTCAATGTTTCAGAAGAATAATTCTTTCTTAAATTCTTTTTAAAATATTCTATAAGTTTTAATCTAAAATCTGGTCTTTCCATAAATTAAAAATAGATTTCAAGTTTAAAAAGATAATTGTGGTAAGTTTCTATCTTATCAAAATAGGTTTTTCATCTTTGTAAAACTTAATAGCTTGATTTAAACGGGATTTTGTTTCAGCATAAATTGTCAATATTTTATCTCCTTTTTTTAATCTGGTTCCTAATTTACAATGCAAATAAACTCCTGAACTTTTATCAACAGGACATCCTGCTGCTCGGGCAAGAGAATTTATTTTTGTGTTTGAAATTTCTAAAACTTTTCCATTTTTTTGTGCCAAGATGTCTTCTTTATATTTTCCTAAATCTAATTCTTTTACTTCCCCTTGCTGTGCTTTTATTATTTGTTTAAATTTTTCAAAAGCTTTTCCAGAAGATAAAATTTCTCTGGCAAGTTCAATACCTTTTCCTTTTTTTGCTTTCCCAACCATTTCAAAAATTTCTCCTGCTAAAAAAATTGATTTGTCTTCTAAATCTTTTGGACCTTTTTTATTTTGGTCTAAGATATCTAAAACATCTCTCATTTCTAAAACTGGCCCAACACCATTCCCAATTGGTTGAGACCCATCTGTTAAAACAACTTTTATTTTTTTCTTGAAATGCCTTCCAATTTGCTCAAATTTCTTTTTTAAACTTAAAGCACCTTGTCTTGTTGTTTTTGCTGTTTTCCCGCAAGGGATATCAATTAAAATGTATTTTGCTCCTGCTGCAATTTTTTTTGACATAATTGAAGCAATCATTTGAGCTTTAGGATCAATTTTTAATCTTTTTTCAATTTTAATTATTTTAGAATCTGCTGGAACAATTCCAATCGGACCTTCCCAAACTAAAAAAGCCCCTACTTTTTTTATTATGCTTTGCAATTGTTTTTTTGAAAACTCCACTTTAGCTAAAGTTTCAATAACATCTGCTGTGCCTGCTGCACTTGTAATTGCTCGTGAGGAATTTTTAGGCATCTTTAATCCTGCTGTAGCACAAATTGAAACAACAATAGGAGTTGTCCGATTTCCAGGAATTCCTCCAATAGAATGTTTATCAACAACATACTTTCCACGAATTGTCATTTTTTCCCCTACTTTAACCATTGCATTAATTAAAAAAATTGTTTCTTTCAAGGTCATTCCTTGCCTATGCATTGCAGAAATAAAAAGTGAAACTTCTGCTTCAGATAAAGAATTACTTACTAAATCTTTAATAATTTGAAAAATTTGTTCTTCTGAAAAAACATTTCCAATTAATTTTGCTTTAATATATTCTAAACTTTTTGGGTTTGGTGCAAGATTTACATCAACTTTTTGTCCTGGTCTCAAATTCATTGTTTTTCTAACTTCTGAAGATAAACCAATTTGTTCCTTATTAACAATTTTTTCAACAAGACCTATTACTGTTGAAAGACTTTTTGGTTTTTTCCCAATTGTTTTTATTAAAACACGGTCGTTTGAATTTATTCCAAGTTTTTCAGCTGATTTTTTGTTCAACATTGCCACAGGAATTCCTGCAGACCATTTTAAAAATTTAACTTTTAGTTCCATCTTTTAAGATAAATAGAAAAATTAGTTTTTATACTTATTTATAATTATTTCTCAATTATCAATCCAGGAACATCTTTTTTTCTATAAACTTCTAAGAAGATAAGAAGATAAGAAATTATTAACGGACCAAGGATAAATCCAAGAATTCCAAAAACAAATAATCCCCCAACCATTGAAACAAGAATTAACGCCGGATGTAAGTTTACCTTTTTAGAAACAAAGAAAGGTCGAAGAAAGCTGTCTATATTTGAAGAAATTGCTCCAAAAATTAAAATTCCAAGTGCAGATAAAGAATTTCCTGCAATCAAAAGATAAACTAATACAGGCAACCAAATAATTGCTGTCCCAATTACAGGAAAAATCCCTGCAGCAACTGCAAGCAAAGTTAATATAAGAGCATTAGGAACTTTGAAAATTAAAAAACCAGCTCCAATAATTATTCCCTGCACTAATCCTATAACTATTTGCCCATATAAAACAGAATTAGTTATTCCTTTAGAATATTCAAACAATTTTTCTTCAACTTGCTTTGAGAAAGGCATTAAACTTTTAATATAATTTTCTAAACTTTTTCCATCCCTAAGAACAAAGAAAAAAGTAAAAAATACGACGAACAAATGCAGAAAAATTATAGGGGAATTCATTATTAATGTTGAAAGAGAGTTTACTAAAGAATTTGTGATTTTAGTAACAAAAGAATAAATTGCAGAACCAATCTGTGCTGAAAATTCTTCAGAAGTAAATAATGATGGAAAAATTTTTTCAAATGGCTCAATAAAATTCATTTGTTGAGAAGAAACATAAACCTTTATTGCTTGATTAATAAAAAGAGGTGTTAAAAAAATTAGAGGGATAATTATCAATAAGATTAGTAAAATGCAAACAACCATTGCAGATAAACTTTTATGTTTGGTTTTTTTCAAAAAAAAGTTGTAAACTGGAGAAAAAATAAACGCTAAAATTAAAGCAGTAATTATTGAAAATAAAATTGGCTTTAATAAAAAAAAGGCTAACACTATCAAAGCAAAAAGAACTGCAACAGTTATAATTTTCTCTAAATAAGGATCTTTCATTTTTTACTTTTCTAAGAAAGTTATTGAAATTTAAAAACCCTTCTAAAAATAGGAAAAATTTATAAGGCATTTTCAATAATTGAAAATATGAACTTTATAAAAAAGGTGTTTGATGGGAATTGTGATGAAGAAACCCATTTACAATTTAAGAAATTTAGCAAAGGGGAGTTTAATAACCGGGCACTAATAAGAGTAAAATGCTCTGGAAAAAAATGCACAATAAATACTTCTGCAGAATTTGGGAATGAATTAGTCAAAATTTTAGCGAAAAAGTTGGGGGACCAAAAAACAAAAATATCTGGGGCAATTGTTTCAACAGCTGATTTAACAGGAGAACTTGAATTTAAAGAAAAAAAGCAATTTCAAGGTGTTAAAAGATACTTAATTGAAAATGAAATGTCTGGAAAAGAACTTTTGGATTTATTAAACAAATTTCCAAAAGCATTTTTTGGATTAAGTTTTGAGGTTGGAGAAGAAAAATTAAAAATAAAACCAAAAGCTCCAAAATCTGCAAAGGCAAAAAATAAAGGAGAAAGTCCTAAAGCAGATTTTTGCAAATTAATTACAACAGATGAAGAAATTAAAAAAAGTTTTGTTTTTGATGTTTCAAATTTTAAGTCAGCAGAAATTAACCATACTTTTTTAATTGAAAAAATTGAGGTTCCTGAAGAATTAAAAGATTCTAAAGATTTTGCTTTAATCCGTGAAAAATCTTTAAGGGTTGGAAAAATCGTTAGAAAAGCGGTAATTGATGGAAAAGAAATTGTAAATGAAAAAGAGTTCAAAGCTTAAATGAAAGTCGAAGTTCTTAAAAATGATTCTGAAGAATATACAATTCTTTTAGAAGGCGGATTTTTTAGGCATTGCAAAACTTATTCGGAATTAGCAACAACAATTGGTTCTTTAGTTAAGTCAAAATTTAGAAATAATGCTGAAGGGTTTATTTGATTTTGCGTCCCGAAACTCTTATAAACCAACATTTTCTTGTTAATTCATCCAGGGTTAATAAAATGATAATTTCCGCTATATTTAGAAATGCCAACAAGAAAATCACCGAGAAAAGGAAGTTTGCAGTTTTGGCCGAGAAAAAGGGCTAAAAAATTTTTACCTAGGGTGAACTGGGATGCTATTAATTCTGGAAAAAATCTAAAAGGATTTATCTGTTATAAAGCTGGAATGATTTCTGCTATTGTAAAAGATAACACCCCTAATTCTCTAACCAAAGCAAAAAAAATAGCTGTTCCAGCAACAGTTTTAGAATGTCCTTCCATGAAAATATTTTCTGTTCGTTTTTATAAAAATAGAAAAGTTTTCAAAGAAATTTTGGCTGAAAATTTGGACAAAGAACTTAAAAGAAAAGTGAAATTGCCAAAAAAATCAAGCAAAAAAATTGATGAAATAAAAGATTATGATGATTTGAAAATAATTTGTTATTCTCTTGTTAAAAAAACAGGCATAAAGAAAAAACCTGATTTAAGTGAAATTGCAATTATTGGGAATATTGAAGAAAAATTGGATTTTGTTAAAAAAAATTTGACAAAAGAATTTTCTATTTTAGATGTTTTTGAAAAAGGACAACTTGTTGATGTAAGGGGCTTAACAAAAGGAAAAGGTTTTTCAGGACCTGTTAAAAGATTTGGAATTACATTGAAAGTTAAAAAATCTGAAAAAGGGCAAAGAAGGCCTGGGAGTATTGGTCCTTGGCATCCTGCACGTGTTACATTTAGAATTCCTATGGCTGGACAATTAGGAATGTTTACAAGAGTTGCATATAACAAAAAAATAATTGATATTGGAAAAGCAGAAGAAAAAATAAAAAATCTGAAAAACTTCGGAGACATTAAAACAAATTATCTTATTGTTGGAGGTTCTGTTCAAGGTCCTGCTAAAAGACAATTATTAGTTACTTGTCCTTTACGCCCTACTAGAAAACAAATTAAAAAAAATTATGAATTAGTGGAGATAAAATGAAATATAAAGTATTTATTCTAGAATCAAAAGGAGTTCCTGAAGAAATCAAAAAAAATTTGATACAATGGGTAAAAGAGGACCATCTTGAATTTGAATCTTCTATTTCAAAAACAGATTATAAAAAACACCTTCCTACAGGATATGATTTATACCTTTTACATCTTTCAAATATAGAAGAAACTGCGATTGAGGAATTAAGAGAAAAACAACCATTAAGTAAAATTCTTGTAAGAGATCATGGAGGAGCAACATTTTCTCACTCAATAGAATCTGTAATAGACGGCAAATATAATACAAACCATTACAACCATTATCAAAATATTTTAACAAAAATGGGAATAAAAATTCTTTCTTTTGAAGAATTCTGGGGGGAAGATTAAAATGAAAGCAAAAATATTAAATATCCAAGGTAAAGAAAAAGCAACAATTGATTTACCTAAATGTTTTTCTGAAAAAATTAGAAACGATCTTGTTGAAAAAGTTTTAGAATCAAAAAAAAGTTGGCAACCATATGGGCCTTCTCTTGTTGCAGGTAAACAACATTCTGCAAAAGGTAAGATAGTTCACAGACGACATGTTTGGAGAAGTGGTTATGGAAGAGGAAACTCAAGAGTTCCAAGAAAAATATTTTCTCAAAAAGGTTCGCAATTTAATTGGGAAGCTGCAGAAGTCCCACATGCAAGAGGTGGAATGCGTGCTCATCCTCCAAAAGCACTTTCTATGTTTAATACAAAAAAAGTAAACAAAAAAGAATTAAAAATTGCTTTTAATTCTGCATTAAGTGCAACTACAGAAAGCAAAATAATTACTGAAAAATATGAAAGATTAGAAAATAAAAAAATAGAAAACCTTCCTTTAATATTTGAATCTAAATTTGTTTCTCTAAAAACAAAAGAAGCTTTGGGATTGTTAAAAAAAATTTTGGGAGACCTATTTGAGATTGCAATAAAACAAAAATCAATTCGAAGCGGAATAGGAAAACTGCGTGGAAGAAAACACAAAAAAAGTGCAGGAATGTTGTTTGTTATAGGAAAAAAAGAAAAATTCAAAACAAATAAATTTGATGTAGTGAATGTTAATAATCTTAGCGTTCTTGATTTAGCAAAAGGCGGGCTTGGAAGATTAACTGTTTATACTGAAGAAGCAATTAACGAACTAGGGGGGAGAAAATGAAAGCAAATCAAGCAAGTAGGTCTAAGGAAAGATTTTCATTCATTCAAAAAAAATATGGAGGTTATTTTAAATGAAACCAGTTGTAACTGAAAAAGCTGTTATGTTAATTGAATCACAAAATTCTTTAACATTTAAAACAGATAAAAGAAAAACAAAAGAAGATATTAAAAAAGAATTTGAAGAAATGTTTGAAGTGAAAGTTAAGAGTATTCGAACTTTAGTGAAGAACAATAAAAAATATGCTTATATAAAATTAAATCCAGAATTTCCAGCAATTGATATTGCAACGAAATTAGGAATAATCTAAAAATGAATAAATTGAATAAGCATTTTTTTGCTTAAAAAACACGATGGGAAAAACAATAATTCAACAAGCACGTGGAAAAGGAAGCTTCACTTATAGAGTTAAAAGAAAAGCATTTAGATATAAATTACAATATCCAAAAAAATTAGAAGGCGAAGGAAAAGTCACAAAACTTTTTAACTCAGCAGGACACACAGCACCTCTTGCAAAAATAAATTACAAGGAAGGGTCTTTTTACATTCCAGCATTCAAAGAAATGATTGAAGGACAAAAAATACAATTAAATGCAAAAGAAACTTCTTTAGGGAACATTTTAAAATTAAAAGATATTCCTTTAAAAACACAAATTTATAATATTGAATCAAGGCCTGGTGATGGGGGAGTTTTTATAAAAACTGCAGGAAGTTCTGTTTTAATTAACAAGAAAGTGGGAAAAGATGTTTTTGTTATTATGCCTTCAAAAAAAGAAAAGAAATTTAATGAAAACTGCAGA
Organism: Candidatus Woesearchaeota archaeon; assembly: GCA_964446915.1. Taxonomy (GTDB): domain Archaea; phylum Nanobdellota; class Nanobdellia; order Pacearchaeales; family GW2011-AR1; genus JAHILJ01. Next base: position 8,406 of record CAYUQG010000007.1, on the reverse strand, counting down.
GCAATTATTGGGGTTATTGCAGGTTCAGGAAGATTAGACAAACCTGTTGTTAAAGCTGGGAAAAAATATCATATTAAAAAATCAAAAAGCAAGTTATGGCCAAGAACATCTGCTGTAAAAATGAATGCAATTGATCATCCTTTTGGTTCTGGAAGAGGAAAAAATCCAAAAAGCAAGATTGCTAAAAGAAATGCTCCTCCTGGAAGAAAAGTTGGTTTAATCAGACCGAGAAGAACAGGAAAGAAAAAATAAAATGGAAATAAATTACAAACAAAAATGCTTAGAAGGTATGAAAGAACTATTATATAATTGGGGAGATGAAATCCCAAAACAAATTATCCACAATGAAGGAAATTTTAAGGTAAGAAATAATTGGTTTCAGATTGCATATGGCTGGCTAAGTATCGCAGAAAAAGCAGACTTACTTAAAGAAAATGTAATAAAAGACTATCATGATTTTGAAAGATATATGGAATTGCAAAAAGATTTAAGAAGAAAAAATGGGAATTCAAAAGAAGACATACAAAGAGGAAATAAATTATTAGAAGATGCAATTAAATGCTTAGAGGAAATAAATTAAAATGGAAATAAAAAAGAAAGAATTCACATATCGTGGGAAAACAATTGAAGAATTGTTAAAGTTAGATGTTCGAGAATTTGCAAAATATCTTGGGTCACGGCAAAGAAGAACTGTTTTAAGACAATTTCAAGAAATTGAAAAATTTGTAGCTCGTTCCAAAACAAAAATAGAAAAAAACAAATCAATAAAAACACACAGTAGATATTTTGTTATTGTTCCTGAAATGGTAGGAATGAAACTGAATGTTCACTCTGGAAATAAATTTATTCCTGTGGTAATAACAGGAGAAATGCTTGGGCACAAATTAGGAGAATTTGCCTTAACAAGAACAAGAACTAAACATAGTAAAGCAGGTGTTGGTGCTACAAAAGGTACAAAACACAAATCAAAAAAATAAAATGACTGAAAAACAATATGCCCCAACAAAAAAAGAAAAAATGATAACAAGAAAAGTGGAAACTCCAAAACAAAAAGTTGTTGAACCTGTTAAAAAAACAGAAGAAGTTAAAAAACAAGAGATAAAAAAAGAAGATAAAAAGAAAATTGCCCAAAAAGTAAAAAAAACTTTTGCCGTTGTTAATGCGTCTAATCTTCCCCTTTCAACAAAAAAATCAGCAGATATTTGCAGATTTATTAAAGGCAAAGGAATTGGAAATGCTATTAGAGATTTAGAACAAGTAGTTCTTATAAAAAAAGCTATCCCAATGAAAGGAGAAATCCCACATAGGAAAGGTAAAATGATGTCTGGAGGTTTTCCAAAGAAAACTGCTGAACATTTTATAAAATTATTAAAAAGTTTATCTGCAAATTCTATTGTAAATGAATTAGATGAACCCTTTATTGCAGAAGCTGTTGTAAATATTGGTGTAAGACCTTCTGGAAGATTTGGAACAATTAAAAGAAAAAGAACCCATGTTAAATTGGTTGCAAGAGAGAGAAAAATAAAATCTGGAGGAAAGAAATAATGGAGGAAAGAAATGTTGTAAATTTAAAAAAAGAAGAATTTTCAATTCGAGAACATATTAAAAAAAATCTTGGAAAAGGAAAAATAAGTCAAGTTAAAATTGAATATACTCCTGTTGGGGAAAAAATAATTATTTCAACATGTAAACCAGGTTTAGTTATTGGAAGGGGGGGTGAAAAAATTGATGAATTGACAAAAATGTTAAAAAAAAGATTCAAACTTGAAAACCCCCATATTGAAATAAATGAAATTAAAGAACCAGAATTTGATGCACAAATTATTGCAGATGATATTGCAATTTCATTAGAAAGATTTGGACCATTAAAATTTAAAGTAATTGCATATAGAACACTTGAAAAAATAATTAAAGCGGGAGCACTTGGAGTTGAAATTAGATTAAGTGGGAAACTTCCTAGTTCAAGGGCAAAAACATGGAGATTTGCTCAAGGTTATTTGAAAAAAACAGGGGAAAGCTCAAATGTTGTTGACCGTGCTCAATCAACAGCAACGACGAAACCAGGGGTAGTTGGAATAAAAGTTGCAATACTTTCGCCTTATGCAATATTGAAAGACAAAATTGTTATTAATGAAAAACTCTTACAAAAATTAAAAGAAAATTCAGAAGAAAAAGAAATTCCTAAGAAAAAAATTCAAAAAAACAAAAAATGAAATTCAAAGAGATAAAAAAAATGGATAAAAAAGATAGAGAGAGAAAATTAAAAGATTTAAAAATGGAATTAATAAAATCTCAAATAGATTCGGCAAAAAAAGGGAATTCAAAAGCAAAAGAAATAAAAAAAATGATTGCTCAATTACTCACACTCAACAAATCTGAGGAAATGTTGAAAAACAAATAAACAAATATGGAAATAGATCCAAAAACAGGATTGCCTTTAGGGGCAATAGAATGGGAAGATCTTGCAAAAAGTTCACAATGGATAAAGATAACAACCGACAAAAAAAGATATGGAAAAATTGTTACTGTTGTAAGTGGTTTTGATAAGGGAATTGATGTAAAGAAAACTGCAAAAGCCTTGAAAAATGAGCTTGCTTGTGGTGGGACTTACAAAAATGGAGTAATCGAACTCCAAGGAGACCATATCAAAAAAATAAAGCTTGCACTTATAAAGTTGGGCTTTGAAGAGAACTCAATTCAAGAATAAATCATGCAAAAACAAAAATGGAAAGAAAAAAGATAGAAACAAAAATAGAAGAAAAACCTAAAATAGTTGAAACTAAAATTAAAACTCGTGGCAAAATTTTTGAAGGAACTGTTATTAAAAAATTTCCAAAAAGAGTTTTAATAGAATTTCAAAGAATGGTTTATGTTCGAAAATATGAAAGATATACAAGAACAAGAACAAAAATCCATGCTCGGCTTTTAGAAGAAATGGAAAAAGAAATTAATGTTGGAGATTTAATAAAAGTTCAAGAATGCAGACCACTCAGCAAGATAATACATTTTATGGTTATTAAAAAAATAAAATCAGGAGATAAAAAATGAACCTTTGGAATAAAATTAATGAATTAAAGGAGAATTATGATTCTTCTTCCCCCGAACATGAACTATTAAAAGAAATTAGATTTTGGATGAAAGATGTTGTTAGGGGGTGCCTTATCGAATCAAATTTAGATTTGGCAATGGCATGCATAAACTGTTATGAAAATACAAAGAATTACAATGAAAATTTAGTTGATTCACTCAAAGAGATAATTATAGGAGGATATAAATTAATTAAAAAATGAAGGCAATAAGTGCGAAAGTTACACCAGGATTAAATTTGGGTGCAAGAATGATTGCTGCAGACAATAGTGGAGCTAAGATTGTAAAATTAGTTTCTGTGAAAAAATCAAAAGCAAAAAAAGGTAAACAAGTTTGTGCCAAAATTGCAGATTGGGTAAAAGTTAGTATTAAAAAAGGAGTTCCAGATATGAAAGGAAAAGTGTTTGATGCTGTGTTAATTCGGCAAAAAAAATCTTATAGAAGATTAAATGGGGAAAGAATTGCTTTTGAAGATAATGCAGTTGCAATTTTAAAAGATGAAAAAGGAAATCCAAAAGGAACCCAAATAAAAGGACCTGTTGCAAGGGAGGTTATGGAGCGTTGGCCACAAGTTGCAAAAATCGCTTCAATAATATATTAAGATGAAACAAAAATTTAACACAAGTTGGAAAGCAAGTAAACAACCAAGAAAACAAAGAAAATATTTAGCAAATGCTCCATTACATTTGAGAAAAAAACTTCTTGGAACAAATTTATCAAAAGAATTAAGAAAAAAATATGGAAAAAGAACCATTGCTGTTAAAAAAGGGGATACTGTGAAAATCATGAAAGGGAAATTCAAAGGCAAAAAAGGAAAGGTTAATGAAGTGGGTTTAAAACCTTTAAAAGTCCTTGTTGATGGAATTCAAGTTAAAAAACAAGATGGTTCAAAAGCGAATATTAAATTACAACCTTCAAATTTACAAATTATTGAACTAAATTTAGAAGATAAAAAAAGAAAATTGGAAAAAGTTAAAGAAGGAAAAAAATAAAATGCACTTAAAAAGACAAAAAGCACCAAAAAATTGGCCAACAAAAAGAAAAGGCACAACTTTTTTAGTTAGACCTAATTTTAATCCTAAAAAGGGAATTCCAATTTTAATTTTATTGAGAGATATTCTAAAAATTGCGAAAAGCAGAAAAGAAGTTAAAAAGGCCATCCATCTTGAGGCTCTTTTATTAAATGGAAAAAAAGTTGTTGATGAAAAAAATAGTGCGTGTTTATTTGATGTCCTAACAATTGTCCCAACAAAGAAACATTATAAAATAACTCTTTCAAAAGTTGGAAAATTTATGGTTGAGGAAATACAAGAATTTGAATCAAAACAAAAAGTTGCAAAAATCGTTGACAAAAAAATTCTGAGGGGTAAAAAAGTTCAGTTAAATTTAAACGACGGAAAAAATTTTATCTCAGATTTGCAATGTAAAGTGAACGATTCTGTTTTAATTGACTTTTCAAAAAAGAAAATTGAAAAGTGTTTGATACTTAAAGAAAACAAAAATGCTTTTGTTTTTGCAGGAAAACATTCTGGAGCTCAAGGCAAAATAAACAAAATTAATTTAAAAAATAAAATGGCTGAAATTGGTGTTGATGAAAAAAAGATTAATGTTTTAATTAAACAATTGATGGTTATAGAATGAAAAAAATAAAAATTTTTCCTCTTTAATCTTGAGAAAAATATAAAATGATAAAAAAACAAAACCCGATGAGAGAGATAAAAATAGAAAAAGTTGTTTTAAGTGTAGGTGGGACTGCAGAATATTTAGAAAAAGGCGTAAAACTTTTGAAACTTTTAACCGAAAGAAAGCCAGCAAAGATGATGTCTAATAAAAGAATTCCTTCATTCGGTGTTCGACCAAAATTAGAAGTTGGTGTAGTAGTTACAATCAGAAAAAACGCAGAAGAAATTTTAAAAAAGATGTTAATTACAATAGATAATGTTTTGAAGAAGAAACAAATAAGTGAAAATAATTTTTCTTTTGGAATAAAAGAATACATTGAAATTCCAGGAATTGAATATCAAAGAGATATTGGAATTATGGGCTTTGATGTTACAGTTGTTTTCAAAAGGGCAGGAAAAAGAGTAAAATTGAGAAAAATAAAAAAAGGAAAAATTTCAAAAAAACAAAAAATTTCAAAAGAAGAAATAATTCAATTTATGGAGGAAAAATTTGAAACCAAATTTAATTAAAAATGACAGCAAGTGATTGGAAAAAAATATTGAAACAATTGAAAAGTAAACCAGAAGTTAAAGCAAAGTTTTTGAAACATTGTAAACCAAAAGAAAGAAAAATAGGTATTGCTGTGAATAAATGCGGAAGATGCGGAAGATTTGGAGCCCATATAAAATCATACGGATTAAATTTATGCCGACAATGTTTTAGAGAAATTGCAGTTGAAATCGGCTTCAAAAAGTATAGTTAAAATGAAAATAAATAAATTAGAAAATTTTAAAGAAAAAATTGCATGGAGGTTTTTTAGATGAGTCAAGATATTGTTGCTGATGGATTAAATATGATACAAAATGCTAAAAAAGCAGGAAAAGAAATTGTAAAAATAAAAAGAATTTCAAATCTATTAATTGAAATTTTAAAAATCATGAAACAGGAAAAAGCAATTAAAAAGTATAAAATAGATACTAAGGAAAAATCAATTGAAGTTACAATTGGTAATCTTTTCGAATGTAAATCAATAAAACCAAGATTTAGTGTGAACAAAAACCAAATTGAAAAATATCGAAGAAGATATTTGCCTGCAAGAGATGTTGGGACAATGATAATTTCTACAAATAAAGGTCTTATCACAAACGAAGAAGCAAATCAAGAAAAAATTGGAGGATGCTTAATTGCATATTTTTACTAATGAAAAAAGAAATTTTCCAGACAATAGAAATTCCAAAAGACATTGAAGTAAATTTGGAAGACAGTTTGTTAACAGTAAAAGGTCCTGAAGGAGAATTAAGAAGAAAATTTAATATTGATAAATTAATTTTTGAAAAAAAAGATAATCACATTAGGATTGGGAGCAAAAAAGCGACCAAGACAGAGAAAAAAAGGATAAACACAAATACTTCACATATAAAAAATATGATTCAAGGAGTTCAAAAAAAATTTGAATATCAGTTAAAAGTATGTTTTAGTCATTTTCCTTTTACTGTTGAAATTCAAGGAGAAAATGCAACAATAAAAAACTTTTTGGGGGAAAAAATACCCAGAAAATTAAAAATTCCTGTAGGAGTTGAAGTAAAAATAGATAAGCAGAACATAAGCGTCTTTTCGTGTAGTAAAGAATTGGCAGGACAAGCAGCAGCAAACTTTGAGACAGCCACAAAAATTAGAAATAAAGATAGAAGAGTTTTCCAAGATGGTATTTTTATAATAAATAAATCAGGGAAAGAGATATAATGATAAAATTTTTACGGAGAACTTCAAACAGATATTCAAAATTAGGTAGGAAAAGAAAGAAAAAACAAATCTGGAGAAAACCAACAGGAAGAGATAACAAAATGAGAGAGAAAAGAAGGGGGTATCCTGCTGTTGTAAGTATTGGATGTAAAAAAGAAAATTCAAATGTAAAAAAGTTAGTTATTGTTAGAAATATTGAAGATTTAAAAAAAATAGAAAAAGGGAAAACAATCCTTCTTGGAAATGTTGGAATAAAGAAAAAATTGGAAATTTTAAAAAAAGCAAAAGAAATGAATATCCTTATTTTTAAAACAAACATTGATAAATTTTTACAAAAAAACAAAAAAACAAAAAAAGTTGATGATACTAAAAAACAATTCAAGGAGAAAAAGAAATGAACTTAAAAAAGAAAAAAGAATTGGCTGCAAGAACTCTTGGAGTTGGAAAAAAAAGACTTACCTTTTTAAGATTAGATGAAATTAAGGAGGCAATCACAAAACAAGATATTAGAGAATTAGAAAAAGATGGAGCCATTATTATTAAAAAAATTAACGGAAGAACAAAAAATTTAAAAAGAAAGGTTAAAAAAACAACAGGGAACATTAGGAAAAAGGTCAATAAAAGAAAAAAAGAGTATGTTATTCTAACAAGAAAGTTGAGAAAATATGTTGCAGAGGGGAAAAAGTCTGGAGAACTTTCAAAAAAAGACACAAAAGAAATTAGAAAAAAAATTAGAAATCGAATGTTTAAAAGTAAAGCTCATCTTAAAGAACATATTGGAGGATTAAAAGAATGAGGACAATAAAACTAAGAAGAAGAAAAAATAAAACAGATTATGCAAAAAGAATCAAATTTCTTAAAAGTGAAAAACCAAGAATTGTTTTTAGAAAAACAAATAGATATTTCATAGCACAATATGTTTTAAGTGAAGAGGCAAAAGACAAAGTAGTTTTTGGAATTAATTCAAAACAATTATTGAAATTTGGTTGGCCAAAAGAATCTTCAAATTCTTTAAAAACAATATCTGCAGCATATTTGTTAGGTCTTTTGATGGGTAAAAAAGTTTTTGAAAAAAAATTAGAAAAACCAATTATTGATTTTGGCATGTTAAGAGTTTTACATAAAACAAAACTTTATGGCTTTTTAAAAGGGTTAAAAGATTCTGGCGTTGAAATTGAATGTGAAGAAAATTTGTTCCCAGAAGAAAAAAGAATTGAAGGGTCTTTTTTAAAAAATAAAATAAATTTTGAAGAGGTCAAATTAAAAATAATCAAATAAAATGGTTAAAGAAAATTTTCAAAAAGGAAAAAAAGGGAGAAGAAAAGAAGTTACACGAGAAGAAATTGTTGAAGCTTGGGATCCAAAAACAAAACTTGGGAAAGAAGTTAAAAATGGAAAAATTAGAGATTTAGATATTATCCTAGATAATAAAATGAAAATTCTTGAACCAGAAATTGTGGATTCTTTAATTAATCTAAAATCTGATTTACTTTCTATTGGACAATCTAAAGGAAAATTTGGTGGCGGAAAAAGAAGAGCTTGGAGACAAACCCAAAGAAAAACAAAAGAAGGAAATGTCCCAACTTTTTCAACTCTTGCTATTGTAGGAGATGAAAATGGGCATATTGGCATTGGCTCTGGTAAATCCATGGAAACCTTACCTGCACGAGATAAATCAATAAGAAAAGCAAAGTTAAATATAATAAAAGTTGTAAGAGGGGATGGAAGTTTTGATAGTGTTGGGGAAGGAAATACAAGCATCCCATTTAAAGTTGAAGGGAAATCAGGAAGTGTGAAAATTATTCTATATCCTGCTGCTCCTGGAACAGGATTGGTTATTGCAAATGAATTAAAAAAAATATTAAAACTTGCAGGAATATCTGATATTTATAGTAAAACTTTTGGAAGAAAAAG
>CAYUQG010000006.1:0-16557 GCA_964446915.1 Candidatus Woesearchaeota archaeon | reverse complement strand
CCCGACTTTTTAATCTTCTGTTTTTTGGAATATAATTTCCAATCTTTTCTTCAGATGCTTTTCCTGTTCCAAGAAAATCATCTCCACATTTCATAATAATAAAACCTTTTTGCCCAACTTTAATTAAAAGCTCTTGACCACACATCCATTTTTCAGCTTGCTCTTTATCTAATTCAAAAATATTTTTTGTTATTTGGTCTTTCAAAATCTGACTTCCTTCAATACTTAATCGAATTCCGTCTTTTTCGATTTTCCCAAAATAAACACCTGCTCTTTCTAACCAAAGCTTTGTTTCAAATTCAACAAATTGACTTGGACTAAAATTTCCTTGAAACAAAAACAATCGCCCTTCTCCTCTTTGCAAAACAAGTCCAGGAATTTCCTTAATCCCAAATTGCTCACTAAGAGATTTCAAAATTTGTTCTTTTTCTTTTTTATTAAAAACTTTTATTGGCATTTTAAATTAATTTCATCATAAAAATATTTTAATTGCTGTCTCATCTCAGAGATTTTTTTATTAAATCCACCATACCTTTTTAGAGGAAAATTATTTTTATCCATTATTTCAAAAACAAGTTTTTTGTTATTTTCTTTTTTTAATTTTTCTATTGTATTTAACTGCTCTTTAGTTGGTTCTTTTTCCTCTAAAAAATCTATATCTATTTCATTTGAAGTAACTCTCATTCTTATTGCACCTGTTTCTCTTTTAAAATCTATTTTATTTACCATTATCTCTTCAAAATCAATCCATTTTCCGTCAATGAAAAGATATCCCCCAAAATTTTCTTCTTTCATTTTTCCTTCCTAAACTTTGCAACAAAAAATCCTTCTGTGTTATTATCATGAGGATAAACTCTTACACATTTTTTTAATTCAGGCAAAAATTTTTTATCTTTCCATTTTGTTAAACCAGGCCGAGTTTTAATTGGAAGTTCAATTTTTTGTAATTTCATTTCTGGGAAATTTTCTAAAACCCAATTCACAACTTCTTCATTTTCTTCAGGAGCATGTGTGCAAGTTGAATAAATCATTTCCCCGCCAGATTTCAAAATTTCAATTGCAGATTCAACAAGTCGTTTCTGAATCTTCGAAAGTCGTTTAATTGTTTTTTCATTCCACATTAAATAAGTTTGATACGAACTTCGTAAAGTTCCTTCACCAGAACAAGGAGCATCAACAAGAATTTTATCTGGAAAAATCCCAAGTTCTTTAAATCTTTTACACAAAATAATCCCATCTTTTTTAGTTATAAGAGTATTTGTTGTCCCACATCTTTCCAAATTTGAAGCAAGAATTCTTAATCTTCCTAAAGAAACTTCATTTGCAAAAACAGACCCAGTGTTTTTCATTTCAGCAGTAGCTTGAGTTGTCTTGCTTCCAGGAGCAGCACATAAATCTAAAAATATTTCATCTTCCCTCGGTTTCAAAGCAATAATCGGCAACATACTTGCAAGTTCCTGAATATAATAATAACCTAAAATATGTTCAAGCGACCTTCCAAATTCTCCTGGTTCTAAATCTTCAAGATTACACTCACTTTCGTTCGTGGATTTTATTGAATCTATTAATAAATAATCTGAAGTCTTTTGTTGGGGGGAGTTTAATGTTCTTTTTAGGTTAACTTCTTTTTTAGCGAGCGACTCGACAGAGTCAGTTGCGAGTTTATCAATTTGTGAGCAAGAGCGAATGTATTTCCCTTCAACAATCATAACTTCAGGATAATTTCCCCAAGGCTGAAAAATCTTCCATCCTTTTTCTTCTAACCTCTTTTTCAAATCTTCTGGAGAAATTTTCAAAGTATTACATCGAAAAGACTTCACAGGTTTAACTTTTAAAATATCTAAATAACTTTGCAAATCTTTTTCATCTGGCAAAAGCAACTTCATTCTTTCTAAAAAAGTCGGTTTCATTTCTGGGATTTTTTTGGTTTTCATATTCAAAACTCCCCTAAATTCATCTGCCGTTTGCCTTCTATAATTTCTTTTACATTAACCCCGAAAACCTGAAAAATATTTTCAACAGCAGGAAGAATTTGTCTTTCCAAATAATATTCAATATCATACTTTCCTTTTTCAAAAGGAAGTTTAACTTTTTCTCGCACAAGTTTTTTCTTTTCAGTTGTTTCTGCAATATAATATTCAATCAAACTTCCCATTTCAATTGGAATCTCCTGTTCTTTCATTTTCTGTGCAGCAACAACATGCGGGGAAATAGATTTGTATTCAGAAATAGGTTTTTTCAACTGCGTTCTTATAATTAAATCATTTAAATTTATTTCTCGATTCTTAATCTTTTTGACAACTTCTTTTAAATATTCTAAAGATTTTTTTTCATTTCCATCTTTTAAAATTTGATTAATTATTTTATTCTGTAATTGCCTTGACAATTTACACCAATCCCTTCGAACAGTTTCAAAACCACGGATTTTTAATTTGTTATTTTTATCTAACAAAGCATATTTCTTTTTTGCACCTAAATTTCCAGTTCTTTTTGTAACCCAAATTCCTCTTTTAAAAAAACCTTCAAGTTCTAATTCCATAACTCCCGGAAGTTCTGAATTCAATTTTTTCAATAAATCCTTAACATCAGATTCTTTTTTATCCCCCATCAAAAAAGCAATACTATCTGTATCGCCATAAATAACTTTATAACCTTTTTTCTGAACTTTTTCAATTATTTCTTTATTATATTTTCTAACAAAGGCTAAAATTGAAGCAGAAGATTCTAAGGAATAATATCGTGCTCCAAAAAAACCAATATAACCATGAACAGAAGCAGACAAAACCTTGAAAGCATTGCTCCTCGCTTTTGTAATAAGATTCGGATTATTTTTATATTCTTTTTTAAAATATTTTCTTTTCTCAAGAATTTCTTTCAAAAGAGTTGGAAAAAAGTTCTCTTCTTTTGAAAAATAAAATTTTGTTTTCCCATCATTAAATTCCAGTTCAGGAGATTCATAAGAATTTTTTGATTTTTTTTCTAAAAGAGTTGCCTTTGAAATATTCATTGAAATAATAATACTTGTATGCATTGAACTAAAATCAAACATTGCAATATTTTCATAAAGTCCAGGAATAGGTTCAAAAACAAAAGCACCCTCTACAGAACGACTATTTCTTCTTTCAGAAATCTCATTATAATTTGGTCTTCGTTCAGGAATTTCGTTAAACTTATCTAAATTATGCAAAAGGTAAGATTCAACTTGCTTCGACAAACCATTTCTAGAAACTTCAAAAATAGGTTCTTGAACAATTTTTGTAAACTCCAAAAGATCAGGCCAAAACTTTTCAAACAATTGCAATGTCAAAACAGAATCATGCAAATTATATTCAAAATAATCTTTCCAATTTTTTTCAATAAGTTTTGAAGAATGCTGAATTTTAAAATCTTTTTTTGTATCTCCTAAAAATTCTTTTGCAACTTCATTTAAAGAAAGTGTTTCAGATTGCATATATTGTGCATACGCTGTTCGAATAAATTTTAACAAATCAATATGGGTAATACCAAAAAGCTTTCCAGTTAAATTTACCCCTCTTGAAAATTTCGGCTGGGTTCCATCTAAACTTAAATCAAGTTTTACATTAAACTTTTCAGCTCTTGCTTTTAAATAAGGTAAATCAAAACCATCTGAAAAATAACCTGTTAAAAAATCAGGGGAAATCTTTTTAACATGTTCTACAAATTTTTCCAAAAGTTCTGCTTCGTCTTTAACATATTCTACATAAGATGGTTTTTTTTCAATTTTTTTCCAAGTTAAAACCTTTTTGAAATTTTCAGATACAAGTGAGACCATAAGAATCTCTCCTTTTCCAATTTGTAAATCATCTGTTTCAATATCATAAGCTAAAACTTTTGGCTTGAATTTTTTATCTTGAATTTTTTCAAAAGAACTTAACTTCAAACAAAAATCAACATCTAAAGACATATCAATTCCTCCAAATTCTAAAGAATTATTCAAAATTTCTCCTTCAATTTCAAACCAACATAATGGATTTAATTTTTTTTCAATAATATAATGCGAAACATATCCCAAATCATATCCTCTTCGTTTTTCAATTTCTGGAAAATCTAATCTGCTTGCAATTTCATGTAAATCTTTATAATTTGTTGCAAAAATTTTCAATGCCTGAACCTTTTTTCCAAAATATTTTTTTTCTTTAAGTTCAACTTTTTCTACCTTAGTCTTCCGCCCTTTACAATCTAATTTTATTTTTGAAATTTTAGAAATCAAGTTATCTATCTTTTGTTTTCCTATACCTTTTTTTAAAATCGCCCACAAAAAAACAGGACAAGAATCAATAACACAAACCCGTTTCCCTTTTTCATCTCGCCCAACTATTTTTACATAATTTCTCCCTTGAAAATCAAAAGAACCATAATCAACTGGAATAAACTGCATTTTCATTAATTTAATAAATTAGAATATTATTTAAAACTAATGGAGTTTTTTCTTCTTTATAGACCTGTCTTTTAGAAGTAGTAACTTACAGAAAAGTTTATAAATAGGAATATCTTAAAATTCAAATAATGGATGGAAAATTTTTTGGCAAGATTGAACATTTGGTATCTCATGCTGTAGTGGAGCATATCCTTGTTGATGAAGCTAAACTCATATATTCCCCAATGTGCGATAAAGAATCACAAATTTTTAAATCAGAATTTTTTTATGCACTTTTCTCTGAAGGAAAAGAATTCGGGCACACTTGTTTTACTATTTCTGGATTTAATAATTATAGAGAAATTAAAGATTTTGTTGAAAGGCAGGCTTTAGAATTTAAGCAATTGTTAGTTTTGAACAAATATCTTTTTGTTAGTGTTTCTTATAAAAAACAAGAACAGCATACAGATAGATTGAAATCCCCTCTTAAAAAAAAATCTGATATTTCTCTTAATCTTTTTCAATAGATAAATATAAATATTTCTTGTTCTTTAAAATAAAATGGGTTTAAACATACGGGAAATCATCCCAAGAAAAGAAATTCAAATTTCAGAATTAGCAGGCAAAACAGTTTGCGTAGATGCTTTTAATATTTTGTATCAATTTTTGTCAACTGTTCGACAAATGGACGGGACCCCTTTAATGGATAATAAAAAAAGAGTCACAAGCCATTTATCAGGACTTTTTTATAGAAACTTGAATCTTCTTGAACAAGAAATAAAATTGGTTTATGTTTTTGATGGAGAACCCCCTGCACTAAAACTTAAAACTCATGAAAAAAGGCAAGACTTTAGAAATTCTGCAAAAGAAAAATATGATTCTGCAAGACAAGATGAAAATTTTTCTGGAATGAAAAGATATGGAAGTCAACTTATCAGGTTAACAGATGAAATGATTGAAGAAAGCAAAGAACTTCTAAAGGCTATGGGAATTCCAGTTGTTCAAGCTCCGAGCGAAGGCGAAGCAGAAGCAGCTTATCTTGCAAAAATAAAACAAGAAGTTTATGCAAGTATAAGCCAAGATTATGATAGTTTATTATTTGGAACACCAAGATTAATCCAAAACTTGACCTCTTCAAAAAGGAAAAAAACTTTTTCAGGGTGGATTGAAACAAGTTTAGAACTTATTGAATTAAATACTGTTTTAAATTCTTTAGAAATAAATTTAGACCAATTAATTTGTTTAGGAATTTTAGTTGGAACAGACTACAATCCAAAAGGAATTCCAGGAATTGGCCAAAAAAAAGCATTGCAAATTGTTCAAAAGTTCAAACAACCTATTCTAATATTCCAAAGTATTGAAGAACAAATTTTAAGTTTGCCTGAAGAAGATAGATTTGACTGGAAAGAAATTTTTGAATTGTTTCATAATCATGATGTAAAAGATGTTGAATTTAAATTTGAAAAAGTTGATGAACAAAAAATAAAAGAGATTTTAATTCAAGAACATGACTTTTCAGAATCACGAGTTGAAAAACAATTAGAACGTTTAAGAAAAATTCAAGAAAAAGGAAAACAAAAAGGATTGGGTGAGTGGTTTTAAGATTTTTATAATTGCCCTCTTTCTCTTGCTCTTCTTTCAACTTCCCTTGGAGAAATAGCATTTCTCCCTCCAACAGTATTAGATAAAAATCTTCTTTCTCGAACACCCAATCTACGTGCCTCTCTTACACAAGCGTTCATTGCTTGCAAAATTCTCCTTCTTTGATGAGGTGTTCTAGAATTATTAAATCTAAATAAGTAATCCATGTAAGCATGTTTATAATCTCCTACCCTTCTTCTTTGTTCAACTATAATTTGTGATTGATTTTGATTATTTGAACCATTATTATTTTCATATCCCCCATCTATCTTATCTTTTTTTTTAAAAATTTTCCAATTTCTTAACCCAAATAAAATTCCAAAAATTCTCCAGAATTTAAATCCAAACAAAATCAAAACAATTCCAATTGCAGCTGCAGCACCTTTTTCATATATTATTTCTGTAAAACTAAGAACAATAAAAAGAATTCCAAAACCAATTAAAAAATATTTAAATTTCTTTTTCTTAATTGCATAAAGCATTCCTATAATTAAAATAATTCCAAGAAAAGCCATAAGAAAATCTTCTGCAAAACCAAAACTATAAAAAAAATTAGTAATATCAAAATTTACCCTCGTCAACCCATATGTTAACCCAATTGAGAGAGCTAATGCAGGAATCCAAGCAGCTCCAGAAGGATTTCCATATTGGTCTTTTGAAAATTTTGAAAAAGCTTTAATTAAGAAAAATAAAAACAAAATAAATGCAACTCCAAGAAAAACATCATTTGGATTTAAACTCGCAAAAAGATTTCTAAATGAAAAACCACCATAATATGCAGCACTTACTAAATTAATTGAAAACAAACTTAATAAAAATAACCAACTCTTTTTCATTTCTAAATTAAGATTGCATTTCTTATAAAGCTTTTTATAGATAAATTCTCTACTTAAAATATGAAACAAAGAGGATATGAAGTCTTAGGAAATTTGGCAATTGTAAATTTTCCAAAAAGTGCAAAGCAAAAAGAAAAGAAAAAGTTTGCTAAGAAAATTTTAAAAGAACACAAGCAAGTTAAAACAATTTTAGAAAAAACAGGAAAGTTTTCGGGAAGATTAAGAAAAATGCAAACAAAATATTTAGCAGGAGAAAAAACAAAAGAAGTTCTTTACAAAGAAAATGGGTGCAACTTCAGATTTAACATAGATAAAACATATTTTTCTGCAAAACTTAGCAATGAAAGAAAAGAAATTTCAAACCAAATAAAAAAAGGAAAAAAGGTCCTTGTAATGTTTTCAGGGGTCGGACCTTTTTCATTAGTAATTGCAAAAAATTCAAAAGCTTCAAAAGTTTTTTCAAATGAAATCAATAGAGAAGCAAACAAATATGAAAAATTAAACATTGAATTAAACAAATTGAAAAATAAAGTTGAACAAGTTCCAGGCGACATAAAAAAAGTTGCTAAAAAAATAAACAAAAAATTTGACACTATTGTAATGCCTCGCCCACAACTGAAAGATAGTTTTTTAGAACAAGCTTTCAAATTAAGTAAAAAAGGAACAAGGATTTTTTATTATGATTTTTGCAAAGAAGATGAAATAAATTTAATCTTAAACAAAATAAACTTAGAAGCCAAAAAATTCAAAAAGAAAATTAAAATTCTAAAAACAAAAACAGCAGGAGAAATTGCACCTTACAAAATTAGATTAAGGGTCGACTTTAAGATTTTGTAATTCTTTTAATTCGTTATTTCTTAAAACAATTACCTCTAACTTTATTTGTTTAGAAATAAAAAATTTGCCACCCATAGAATCTAAATCTATTCTTTCTATAATCCTATTTGGGGGTTCATAAAAAGGACGGTAATTTGTAAGATAATTATCTACCAACTTTCTTTAAAAAGACTATTCTCTTGTAAGTCTTTTTCAGGTTTAATTGCTGTTGGAGCTTCACCACCATGCCAAGTAAATCTCGGCTTAATCTTAATTGGATAAATTCTTTCTGAATTATCATCAAGAACAATTGCAGAACCTTTTAAACTTGGAAGTTCATCCATATATTTTTTAATATTCTTAAAAAGATAGCTTTGCATAATATAATTCAATGCCTCAAGGTCTGGCTGAGAAGTAACTCTATGTGAAATAATTAAATCTGATTGTGTCATAACATCTCTATGAATTTGTCCTGGTTGTTGTGTTGCTAAAACAAGCGAAATACCAGGTTGTCTACCTTCTCTTAAAATTTGAACCAGTGCATCTGTTGCAATTGTTTTTTTATTTAAAGGCAAAAACTCATGTGCTTCATCTATAAATATCCAGACAAGAGGGGAATCTTTTTTTTCAGAATCTGAAAAATATTCAAGACCTTTTGAAATAGATTTTATTTCTTCTTTTTTTCTAGATTCCATTCTCTGATTAAATATTTTTTTTGAAATTAAACTAATCACAAGTGCCCTAACATTAAAAGCCCCAATAGAATTATAACCACTTAAATCTAAAACAGAAGTTGTTGCAGCTGTAATTAAATCCTTTACTTGGGTTGGTTTCTGAGTTCCATCTGCAAAGACCCCCCATGTTTTAGCTGCTTCAAACAACCCAACAGCAGCATTTTTAATTTCTTTTGAAGTTTTTTCATCTTTTTCAAACTCTGAAATAATATTTTGAAGATTATAATCACCTTGTTTTTTTAATTTAATCAAGGTTCTTTCAATTAAAACAGAAATCGGGGCAGTCATCTCTAAACCAAAAGTTAAAATCCAATCTTCTGCGTTTAATTCTGTAACATCTAATGCAAATTTTTCATCAATTGGAATACCTTTTTCTAAATATTTTTCATATTGCCCAAATGGAACAAAAACTTTCACAGGAAGATTTTTTGATTCAATCTTCCAATCCTTTAAAAGTTCTTTATCTTTTTCATTTTGAAATTTCATTGTCCAATAAATTCCCATTGTATCAAAAATCAAAGAAGCAATATTTTGGCTTGTTTCCTTTGGTAAATTTGAAAGCTCTTCTGCAATAACTCCTAAGGTATAAGATTTTCCAGAACCTCTCTTCCCTGCAACAAGCACAACATGACTTCGCACAATATCCATAAAAATCTTATTACTCAAAGAAGTATACTGCCCCATTTTTACATAACCCTTTCCAAGGAAAATTAATCCCCTTTTTCCAAAGGATTTTTTATCAGATTCATTTCTTCCTATAATAATATCATATGGCATAAAACATAATATTAAAAAGAATTATTAAATGTTGTTAAAACCAAAACAAAGAATATTTCTAACAAAATCATAATTAATCTCATAAAAACTTATAAAGCCAAGTCTATTTTCTCAATAATGCCAGATCAGAAATTAGAGAAGCAATAAATGAATTAAACATAAAAGGCAAAATCTTTTAAACCACGACGGGGGTATGTCAACAGGACTTAGATCTTTCTAAAAATCTTTTAGCAGATTTATATTGCGGTTCAGCGATAAAAGAACTCCCATAAGGAATACAACTGCTCCCGACAGCATTCTCATAAATAGAAATTATCTCCTCTGCTTTCTGGATTTTTGATTCATCAACTGTGAATACCCTGTTTATTGTTGATAATTGCAAAGGATGAAGTGCTGCTTTCCCATCAAATCCAAAACCAATTGCCCAATTGCATTTTTTCTCAAGCCCATTAATATCTCTAATGTTTAAATAGGCCCCATCTAAAATTGGTTTCTCATTAATTTTACAACATTTAACAACATTACAGGCAAAGTGAGTTGCTATTGGATGAAACATTGCATCTAAATAATCATTAAAAAGCCCAAAATCCAAACTATAATCTCCGGTTTCACTCCACTGAACAAAATTGATTCTCTTTGACGATTTAACAATTTGATAAACATTTCTTTCACCTTCCAGAACTTCAATTATTGGAACAATCTCCAAATTTGTATTTTCTATGGCTTTTTCTAAAATTTTAACTTCTTTAGGGTTTCTTATCTTTGGCAAAGCAATACCATCCAATTTAGGAACAAGTTTAGGGATAATTTGAATATCTTTTGAAAAATCGACAGATTGAACTGCGTTTATTCTCACAAAAAATTCTTTATCGTCAGGAATAGCAGAATTACATTTTAATAAAGTTTCACGGGCAAAATTTTTAGAATGCTGAGGAACACTATCTTCTAAATCCAAGACAAATACATCTGCATCATATTTAGATAAGTTTTCATACCATTTTTCCTTGCTTGCTGGAACATACAACCAACTTCTTCTTAATCCTTTTTGTTTTTTATTCATCTTCTCTGAACTCCCACGAAAATGCTTTACTTTTTATTTTGCTAAAAGCACTTATTTTTTCAATAAACTCCTTTAAATAAAAATAATCTATATCAGTAAATTCTTTAATCCACAATCTTTGCAATTTTGTTGAATTGGGAATCTCTTTTTTAATTTTAGGATATTTTTCTGCAAGCATTTCAAATGCTTTTGACCCTGGGAGAGGCGTTAAGATATATGCATTTATAAAATCAGTTTGCCCTAATTCTACTATTTTTTCAATAAGAGAGTATGTTTTCTCTAATGTCCCTCGGTTCTCAAAAGGTGCACCAAGCACAAAACTTGAATAAGTTCTTATTTTTGCATCAGTTAAAAGATTAATGGCTTTCTCATTTTGTTCCCTTGTAGTGCCTTTAATTAATTTCCTAAGCATTTTATTTGAACCAGATTCAATACCAAGATGTACCTGAGAAATCCCCAACTTAGAAAAAAGTTCAATCATTCTTTTATTAATCCCGTTCGCCCTTGCATAAACGCTAAATCTTATATCACCTAATCCTTTTGGTCTTTTAGCTACGAAAACCTCCAACCATTCTGTATCAGAAGTTATATCTTCTCCAACATCGTGAATAAAATTAGTTCCAAATTGTTTTTTATAAATAGAAATTTCTTCCCAAAGAGATTTTGGTGTTCTATATTCCACTTCTTTTATTTTTGAGATAGAACAAAATAAACATCCTCCTATTTTATTTCTCCAATTACATCCTTTATGAGTATATATTGCCTTTACATCTTCTGTGCCTTCTGGCACCAGAATTTGTTTTATATAATTATCAGAATAATTATCTATTAATACCCCCAACAATCCATAATTTAAAATAGAAAACTCATAAGGACTAATTGGTTCTGAAATAATTTTTTCATTTGGCTCTTCTAAAATTGACAAAAGGGATTTTTCTCCTGCTCCCTTTACAATATAATCAAAATATTTAATGTTGTCATTTTGTAAAAATGTAGCATAAGGACCTCCGAGAATTGTCTTTTTCAAAGGCCAATTTTCCTTGATATATTTTGCCAATTTAAAAGCATTACAATAATCTAATGCAGTTGAAGAAAATCCAATAAAATCTGCATCATAGTTTTCTATTTCTCTTTTAATTCTATCTACCTCAAAAAAAGCACAATCATCAATTTTAATCTCTAAGTCATCCCTATGCTGTTTTGCATAACTTGCTATTGCCAGAATCCCCAAAGGAGGCACTGCTCCTTCACTATAATTTGGTTTAGAATTTACCCTTGTTGCTATTAAGTGAAGTTTTTTCATTTTAAAGGAACAAAGCCTATTTTTTTATATCTATGCTGTAAATTTTTTACGGCAATAGAAAAATTTATATATCTTATTTTAATATTTGAAATATGACACAAGAATTAATAAAAGCATTAAAAAACCTTAATCTATCTGAAAAAGAAAGTAGAGTTTGGTTAAGTTGTTTAGAAATAGGAGAATCAACTGCTTACAATCTTGCAGTTAAAAGTGGCTTGTCCCGAGCATTAGTTTATGATATACTTGAACGACTAATTAAGTTAACAATTATTTCTGCAACAACAAAAAATAATACAAAATATTTCAGAACAACAGAACCCGAGAAACTAATTGAGATGTTAAAAGAAAGAGAAGAAGAAATAAAAAAAGTAATTCCTGAATTAAAAAATTTACAAAATAAAATTTATACAAAAGAACCGCAAGTAGAAATTTACGAAGGAAAAAATGGAATGAAAAACATCCTGAATGATATTATAAATTCTGGGATAAAAGAATTTTTTAGATACGGATGTGCGAGAATCTCTTTTGATGTTCTTCCGTTTTTTGCAGAAAAGTGGACTAAGGAAAGAATCAAGTCAAAAATAAGTGCAAAATATATTTATGATGACACAAAAGAAGCAAGAGAAAAAATTAAGAAAAACAAAGAAGCATTGAAGTTTGTAGATTACCGATTTTTGCCAGTTAATCTTGAATCACAAACAACAATTTTAATATATGAAAATAAAGTTGTTTTTAGTTCATGGACAAAAGAACCTTTTGCAGTTTTAATAAAAAGCAAGGAATTAGCAGACAATCAAAAGAAGTATTTCAAAAAACTTTGGGATTTAGCAAAAGACTAAACTCCTTTTTTTATCCCACAAATCTTTAAAAACTACGGACTTTTTCTTTGTTCATGCCAGAAGACAAATTCAAGCGACACACAGCATTTAAATTAAGAATAGGAGACCTTTTAATTGCTAAACCTGTTTTCAATGAAGAAAAATTTATATTCTTAGAACTTGGAAGCAAACAAATATCAAGAGTCAATTTAGTTGGAAATGTAATAGAAAAATATGACAGTCAAGGAGAAAAACAATATTCTTTTATAACTATTGATGATGGTTCAGGTCAAATAAAATTAAAATCATTTGGAGATGAAACTGAAAAATTAAAAGATATTTTCCAAGGGCAAACAATTTTAGTATTTGGGATTTTAAAAAATTGGAACAATGAAACATATATTTATCCTGAGATAATAAAAGAGATTGACTCAAAATATTTACTTGTAAGAAAACTTGAAATTGAAAAAGAAAGAAGTAAAGATTCTAACCCTCTTCCAAAACAAGAAATAATAGCAGTAAAAGACAGAATACTTGGCTCAATCAAAAATTCAGAAGAAGATGGAGGAATTGAATTAGATAAAATAATAATGGATTTAAGAGATATTTCTCCTGAAATCATAAATCAAGAAATCCAAAAATTCATTGAAGAAGGAATTGTCTTTGAACCTCGACCAGGAAAGGTAAGGTACTTGGGATGATAGTGATAGAAAACAATAATTCTTATAAACATAAAAAAGATTTAGTTAAATGGAAAAAGATAAAAAAATTTCCTTAGTGGCAAGAATTTTTAGAATATTGGAGTCAAGTAACCAAGGATTTTTTCCTGCATTGGCAAAAGCAAAAGATGGAATGATATCTGTTTTTTATGAAGAAGCTAATGAAAGAATTACTTTCTTTAAACTTAATTTGACCGAAAAAAGAATTAATTTTTATGAATCCCCAAAGTGTTATTTAACTGAACAGGAATGCATTAAACTTGTTTCTGATTTAAAGGAAAAGGACTATAAAATTGAAGGAGATTCTTTTTCTGAAAACCCAAGATATAAACCCAATGAGACTTCATTATATTAAGTATAAGTTTATTCTTTTTCCATATAAGGTCTACCCATAAAGTCCTATGATAAAAATCATTTTTAATATTTGCTGTAATCTGTTATAAGTTCAAATTCTCTAAACTCATTAGGAATCTTAGATTTAAATTCACCTTGTGTTTTTTCTAATTTTCTAACTAATGTTTCTGCTTGTTCAAAATATTTGGGGTAATCTTAAAAAATCGTTTTTAGTTTATTTAGTTCTATAGTGAAATTATTAATATTAAAGTATTTTTCATAAGCTTTCGCGAATTTGTTCGCTTCTTCAATATTCCACTCATGATAAATTTCAATCTTATCAGGTAATAGATGATTGTATTTGGCAATTAGCCCATCTTCATCCTCTATTTCAATACATGGAGCCCTATTTACTAAATGAGTTAAAAGAGATTTTCCTTCTATAAAGGATTCTGTTAAAAAGGTGATTATTTTTTCCAAATCCTGTTCTTCTTTTTTCCTTTCCTTAGTAACATCTATAATTTTAACCATGCAAAAACAATCCTTTTTCTATTTATAAAAATTTATATACTCTATTCTCACATTCTAAACATGGAAAATTACGAAAAACTATTAGATGAAGCATATAAAAAAGTAAAATCAGTTGATACTACAAACACAAGATTTGAAATCCCAAAAGCACAAGGGCATTTTGAAGGTAAGAAAACCATTCTTATAAACTTCTTTCAAATCGCTTCGCACATCAGAAGAAATCCTGAACATTTTCAAAAATTTATTTTGAAAGAACTCGCGACTTCTGGGCAAAAAGAAGGCGACAGGTTAATTTTGAACAACAAAGTCCCAAGTGCAAAAATAAATTCTAAAGTTGAACAATATGTTAAAGAATTTGTGCTCTGCAAAGAATGCGGCAAACCAGACACAGAATTAACAAAAGAAGACAGACTAACCTTTATTCATTGTCTTGCATGTGGAGCAAAACATAGTATTAGAAATAAAATCTAACATAGCAATATTTAAAAAACAATTCTTCTTATAAAAACAATAACAAGGAGGAAAAATGGTAAAAGCTTATTGTGTAAAATGCAAAAAGAAAGGGCAAGAAATGAAAGATCCTATAGTAAATAAAACCGCGAGAGGTGGTTTTATGGCAAAAGGACAATGCCCTGAATGCGGAACCAAGATGTGTGCTATGATGTCAAAAGAAAATGCAGAAAAAGCAATGAAATCTGGTGAAGCAAAAAAAGGATTTTAGTCCTTAATTTTATTTTTGAATTTATTTAATTAAAAAGAGTATCTTAAAATGTTTTTAAAAATACATAAAACTTATAGAGACGTAGTTGCAGTCTGTGATTCAGAATTAGTTGGAAAAAAGTTCGAAGAAAACAATTTTCAATTAAATGTTAAAGAATCTTTCTATAAAGGAGAAAAAACAACTTCTGAAAAAGCAACCAAATTAATGCAAAAATTATCAGAACAAGATGCGACCTTTAATATTGTCGGAGAAAAATCAGTAAAATGTGCTCTTAATGCAGGAATTATATCAAAAAAAGGAATTAAAAAAATCCAAGGAATTCCTTTTGCTTTAGTTTTAGTTTAGTTAAAAAATTCTTGTTTAAGATTTCTTTTAATTGGATTATTAAAAACACGATTTAACATACAATCTGTTAAATCAATTCTTCTTCCATTCTGATAAGAGGTGCTTAATGCATGCATTCCTAAAGATAAATAAATTTCATTCAAATCAGGAGTAATCTGAAATGATCTATCTCCGTCTTCATAACCTGTATCTTTAGTATCATGAGTAGAAATAACATACTCTATTCTTTCTCTAAAACAAGGTTTTCCTTTTCTACCATTTGAGAGAATTTGCAATAACCCTTTCCTTTTTTTTGTCTCTCCTAAAATAAATTCTGCATTTCCAAAAATCCTTCCATCATCTGAACTTGTTTCAACTAAAATTCTTCCTTCATACCATAAAATTGAATTTCCATAACCCAACTCATCTAAACTCCCTGCAAGATAAACTCGATGAATATATTTTTTAGGTAATTTAATAATTTTTCCTTTTTTCATAAAAAAATTAATTGCATTCACTTCTTAAAGATTTATATCCAAAAACCTATATTTTATAAACAAAACTTTTCTTGATTAAAATATGGAAGAAAAAATAAATTTTTTCATGCATCTTAATTCAAAGAGAGAAACAAATTAAAATGGAAGAAGAATTTAAAGATATTGAAGAAACAGAAGATTCAGGTGATACAGATGAACAAATAGTAACTCGTGTAAAACTTCCAAGAGGAAAAGAAGTTATCGGAATAATTGAAAGCAGACTTGGGGGGAATAGAATGGGTGTTAATTGCTTAGACGGAAAAACAAGAAACTGCAGAGTTCCTGGAAGATTAAGAAGAAAGCTTTGGCTAAGACCAAATGACATTGTAATTGTCCTTCCTTGGGAACTTGATAACACAAAAGGAGATTTATTATTCAAATATAGACCTGCTCAAATAGCTTGGTTAAAACAGCACGGTCATCTTCAAAAAGAACAAACAGAGTTTTAAAATGAAAACAATCCTTTCAGAAAAACTTGCAAGAATTCTCAAAAATAAAAAAAGACTTGAAAAACTTTTGAACATAAGAATTACAAATCGCGGAAAAGAAGTTTCAATCCAAGGAACACCTGAAAAAGAATATATTGCTGAAAAAGTTATTGATGCTTTGAATTTTGGTTTTCCTTTTGAGCCTGCAATTTCAATAAAAACACAAGATTTTCTTTTTGAAATAATAAACATAAAAAATCATACAACAAGGAAAGACCTCCCAAGAATTAGGGGGAGATTAATTGGAAAACATGGGAAAAGTTTAGGAACTCTTCATCAATTAACAAAATGTTTTTTTGAATTAAAAGACAATGAAATAGGAATCATTGGTGACCCAGAATATATAAAATATGCACAAGAATCTGTGATTTCAATTATCAAGGGTTCAAAGCATTCAAATGTTTATTCATTTCTTGAAAAACATCAAATAAAAGAAGTTATTGATTTAGGTCTAAAAGAAGAGAAAGAATAATTTTAAATATCCTCAAATTTTCGATTAAATATGTCCCTGTAGCTCAGTTGGTAGAGCGATCGGCTGTTAA
>CAYUQG010000005.1:14722-17287 GCA_964446915.1 Candidatus Woesearchaeota archaeon | reverse complement strand
CGGCGTGGGCGTAATACCTTTCTGACCATTTGATGAGATGTACAATAAACATACAGGTTGCTTTTAGAAAAATTTCTGAATTATTAAATAAAAATAAGAGAAAATATTAAAAAGGTTAGATTCCTAGAAAAGGTAATACAATAATAGGGGGCAGTATCCTTTAGGATATTGCTCTCTCCTTTTTATAATGAAAGTAATAATTTTTAATGATACCCAGAATTTTAATGGTTCTTTAGATTTTCTAAATGACAGATTTTCTAAAAAAGAAAAAAGATTTTGGGATTATAAAAAATATATACCCTTCTTAATTAAAAAGTTAAAATCTATAGATGGATTTGAGAACATTGATTTTGAACTTAAAAAAGTCTTTTTTTATGAAGGGAGATATAATTCTAAATTGATAAGTAATATGAGTTGGAGTTGCAATCAAAAAATTTCAGAAATAAATTACATGATTAAAAGAGAACAAAAACTTCTAGGAATTGTTACAAATGAAAAAATATCTCTTGCAAATAGAAAAAAAATAAAAGCCCATATAGAAGAGATAAAAGGACAATTAGAAAAAAAACTAAAAAAATATTATTCTTATAAGGCAAAACAAAAGAGAAATTTCGAAGGCCAAAAAAAACTATTCAATGATTTAGAAAGTAATCCAATCATAGAATTAAGAACAACCCCCTTAAAGCAATTTGAAGGAGATGTTTATCAAAAAGGTGTAGATGTTCTTCTTGCAACTGACTTAGTAAATCTAGCACATATGAAAGAATATGATATTGCAATTATTTTAAGCGGGGATACTGACCTTGTTGAAGCAGTTAAATTAATAAAAACTCTTGGTAAGATTCCAATTGTTGTTTCATATCATAGCCCAAAATATGCAAACCATAGAAATATCTCCGATTTGATGAAAGTTGGCAAATTTATAAATTTAAGAGATTTGAACAATGAAGAAATTTTCTCTATGTCTGAATTAAGAGAGAATAAAAATGATAATCTTTCCAAATTATAGAAGAATAATATTTTCCTAATATTTAAACCCTTTTTAAATAAACCCTTTACTTCTTCCCTGCTTTTTCTTTAGCAAGATTAACAGCTTCTTTCTGAACTTCTCGTGCTAATTTTCTCTCAGATTTTTGTTCAGGGCTCATTGGCTTTTTCCCAGTTCTTAAACGTCTATACATGCCTTGTTGCTTGTTTTTTTTCAACCTTTTTCTATTTCCCATAAAGAATTTAGAAAAATTGACTATATATAAATTGTGATAGGAATTATTTTGTGTAGCCAATAGACATATGTCGATAGGAAACCGAAAATTAGTTCACAACAAGTTGCTCAAATTAATATAACTCTAAAATCGCCTTTGGCAGATTTTTCCGTGGTTAAAATTATTAATATGTAAAATCCAAATAATCTTAATTATTTTTTTTAAAATTTTGGCTTGACGAAGTTTGACAAAATTCATTAATTGTGAACAAAGTGAACCAAATTTAAGTGTAAAATAGTGGAGGACATATATTTGTGGATAGCACATGCTTAATTTTTAGGCGTTTATTTAATAAACTCTTAATTCTTTAATTGCTCATGGTAACAAAAAAGCAGATACGTTCATCAAAAAAATTGAAAAATTCTAAGAAACAAAAACAAAAATATCCTTTGTTGTTAAAAAAAGTTATTGAAACTTCAGATATTATTTTAGAGATTCTTGATGCACGGTTTGCAAAAGAAATGCAAAATAAAGAAGTTGAGCAATTTGTTAAAAGTAAAAACAAGAAAATAATTTATGTTTTAAATAAGTCAGACCTTACTCAAAAACGAGATAAGAGTTTAAATCCAAGAGTTTTTGTTTCATGTAAAAATAGAAAAGGTATTGGTGAATTAAGAAATAAAATTAAACAAGAAGCTGGAAAAATTAGAAAAACAAGTGAATATGGACGTATTCAAGTGGGGGTACCCAAAAATACCCTAAAGGGCATAAAGGGCACGAGAACCCCTCATGAATATGGAAGAATACAAGTGGGGGTTATTGGATATCCTAATACTGGAAAAAGCTCGTTGATAAATCTTTTAATTGGAAGAAGTTCTGCAAAAATTGGGGCTGAAGCAGGTTTTACAAAAGGAATTCAAAAATTAAGACTAACTGAAAATATACAATTGTTGGATTCACCAGGAGTTATTCCTACTGAGGATTATTCTATGACAGACCAAGAAAAAATAGCATTACATGCAAAAGTTGGAGGGAGGTCGCCTAATCAAATTAAAAATCCTGAAATCACGCTTAATGAAATTATAAAAAGTGATAAAAAAGGTTTTGAAAAATTTTATAAAATGAAATTCAGTAATGCAGAAGAATTAATTGAAAAGATAGGAAGAAAAAAAGGTTTTTTGAAAAAAGGTGGAGAAGTTAATTCTGACCAATCTGCTCGTTCTATTTTAAAGGATTTGCAGTTGGGAAATGTGAAGATTTGATGAAAAAGCAATGGTATGTTTATGTTCTTGAATGCCAAGATGGTTCGTTTTATACAGGTGTAACAAATGACGTTGACGCACGAATGAAAGCACATGCAGAA
>CAYUQG010000005.1:0-14622 GCA_964446915.1 Candidatus Woesearchaeota archaeon | reverse complement strand
GTTTTATACAGGTGTAACAAATGACGTTGACGCACGAATGAAAGCACATGCAGAAGGAAAAGGGAGCAAGTATGTTTATAAAAAAGGTTTTAAGCAATTCCTTAAAGTAAAACAATGCAAAGATAAATCAGATGCCTGCAAATGCGAATATGTAATTAAGAAATTAGCGAGGGCAGAGAAGTTAGGGTGGTTTGAATAGTTTTCATAACAATAGTTCTTATAAACCTCTTCTTTCATGTCTTTGAATGATAAAATGGTTTGAGAAACACAATCGAACATCATGGGAAATCTTTGTCTTAATTGGATTGTTTATTTTTTACATGTCTTCTTTAGAATTTAAAGGAATAAGTTTAGGTGCAGGAACTGGGATTTATTCGATTATTTATCATATTGTTGTGTTTTTCTTTTTCTCATTGTTTTTACAAATCTCTCTACATAAAGGAAAAGAAAATTGGTTTTTGTTAATTGCAGGAATTCTTATTTCAATTACTTATGGGGTTTCAGATGAAATTCATCAACTTTTTGTAATCGGAAGACAATGTTCTGCTCTTGATGTTATTTGGGATAGTATTGGAATTGTTTTTTCTACTTTAGTTTATGTAATTTCCCTTGAATTTAGAAAATAGTTGTATCTTTTTTAAACTAAAACTTTAAAAGTGATTTTTTGCTTTAAATAAAATGACAGAAGAACAAACTCAGGAAGCTCAAGAGGCTCCTGAACAATCTAAAGAAGTTCCTTCTGAACAACCTGCAGAGGTAACACCTGTTGTAGAAACTCAAGCACAGCCTGTTGAAAATGCAGAGCAACCTGCTCCAGCTAAAACTGCTGAAGCTCCTACACTTGATGATGTTGTCCCTGTACAAGATGTAGAAGAAAACTCTGCTAAACATCCTGTTGCTGAACCTGTTCAAGAAGGACAAACCCCTGATGCTACACAGCTTAAGGAAGAAACTCGATAAGTTTCAACTTTTTCTTTTATTTTTTATTTTAAACAAATTTAAATAACATATTTACTAATTTAAGTTATGAAGTTTAAAATTTTTCTAAGTTTTTTGTTCTTTCTAATTGTGATTGGATTGCTTTTGTTTTATTGGTTTATTCCTTTTGGAGAAACCAGTTTTGAAACAAAATCTTATAATTTTAATTTAGAGAATCAGACAAGTGAAATGCAGTTTTATGAGAACATGCGTTTTCTTGAAAAAGATATTTCATATAAAATTTATGATTGCCCTTTGAAAAAGTCGAATGATATGGAACAAGCTTTTGAAATAATTGCAAATAAAACTATTTTAGATTTTTATGAAGTAAATTTGGGTGAAGATATTATTGTGACTTGTGATAGTAAAAATAAACTTGAAGAAGGGATGTTTATTGCAGGTGAAGGCGGACCAACTAATATAAGCATCTCAGGAAAATTCAATATTATTCTACATGGAAAAATTTTATTAATAAAAGAATCTGACTGTCAATTGCCTAATGTTGCGTTGCATGAACTTTTACATGTGCTTGGATTTAATCATTCTGAAAATGAAAATAATCTTATGTATCCTTATTTAAATTGTAAACAAACAATTGGAGAAGATATGCTGAACTTGATTGATGAATTATATTCTATTGAAAATTTGCCTGACTTAGCTTTTGAAAATGTTTCTGCTCTAATGAATGGAAAATATTTAGATACAAATGTTAGTGTAAGAAATAATGGATTGAAAATTTCAGAAAATGTTAAAGTTAATATTTATTCTGACGACAAATTTGTGAAAGAAATTGATTTTGGAGAGTTGGATGTTGGTCGTGGAAAAGAAATTAGAATTCAAAATGTTTGGGTTTCAAAAATAAATATTGAACAATTGCGTTTTGAAATTGATTATAGCTATGATGAACTAGAAAAAACAAACAACAATCTTTTTCTAAAAATTAAAGACGAAGATTAATCTAAATCCAAATCATCTAAGAAAAAATCTTCTTCATCTTCTGACATCATATCAAAATTATCTTCCATGTGGTCCTCTTTTATTAATCTCGTAAGATTTTTTTAGTTTTTAAATATTTCTATGGTGTGGGAAAGGGGGGTTTATTTTGGGGATTGTAATTTAATTTTATTTACAACTCACAAGCTCGTTAATATCAAAGATTATTAATATGCTAAAATAGCATTAAAAAAAATTACTTTTTAATTCAAACAACTTCAACATTTAATTTAGCCAGTTCTTGTTTTAATGAATCAATTAATTCTTGCTTGTTTATGTTAAGCTTTTGGTTTCTTTTTTCGTGTTTAGTTTTTTCTATTTTTAGATTATCAACTTCTATAATTGTTTGCTTTATTTTGTAATGCAATTCCTGAGTTTCATCTTTTTTAATTTCTTTTTTAAAATCTGAGGTTTCTTGTATTTTACTTCTGATTAAATTTACTTTTTCTAAAATTTCGTTTGTGTTTAATTTAGATTCTTCTAATAAATCTATTATGCTTTTGCCGTCGTCTTTTTCAAAATTAGCATGAAAGTTTTCTTTATGATTTTTTAAAATATTCATTTGCTCTTGGTTTATGTGGAAAAAATTGGCTAGGGCTTTAAAATCAAGAAATTGCTTTAAATCTAAAATATCTTTTTTTGATTCTTTTTCAAGAGTGTTTATCTTTTCTTTTTTTTCTAACATATTTTTATAATCTTCCCCTTGTTTAATTTCTTTGATTTCTTCTAAAAGTTTTTGGTTTTCTTTTTCCTTTTCTTGGATTTTCTCGTCGATAGTTTCAATTGTTTTATTAATTTTGATTAAATCCTCCTTAATATAATTTGATGAATTTAGTTTTAATTTAATTAATTCAATCTTTTGAAATAATTCAGCAATCTCTTTATTATTGTTAAAAATCTCAAGTAAATCTTTTGAAAAGGTTTTGAATCCAGATTTTATATTTGCCATTTCTTTTCCAATTAAAATAGTTGCTCGCTCATAATTTTTAAATGATGTTTTATTAAAGTCGAGAAATGTTTTGTCTATTTTTTTAGTAAGTTCTGAAAATTTTGTTTCTCTAAGACTTTCCAAGTTTGCCATGAGATTGTGAACTGCTTCAATGTATTTTTCTCTGCTATCATAAACAATTTCTTTAATTTTGTCTTCTGCTTTTTTTGATTCAAGGTCAAATTCATTAAGAATTATTATTTTTTTTGTTAAGTCAGAATTAAAGTCCTTGATTTTATCTTTAACAAGAATCAAGATTTGGTTTTCCTTGTCTTGGTTTTGGTTTTGCTTTTCCTCTAACCATTTTTCAATTTCAGAAAAAGTTAGTTTTTCTTGAACAAGTTGAACTTTCTCTTTCTTGATTAATTTTTTGAATAGATTTAATATTTTCATAATGTTGTTTAGGAATAGAATTATATAAGATTTGTGGGTGTTAATTTTTGGTTGAAAACAAATTGGATTAATTAAAAAGAGTAATTTATTTTACAATAACTTTACTCTTACCACACTTAGAACATTTGTATTGTTGAGAAAACTTTCCCCTACTATATTTCTACATCCCATAAATTTTTCCCACTTATGTTTACAAAATATTTGTTTAAGTTTCATTTTAATTTAATTCAAAATGTTCTCTCTTTGAACTCCTAATATGTTGTGCAATAAATCCAAAACGTATTTCTATTGCTAAAAGTAAAATAAAATAGACAGATAATCTCATGGTAAGTACAGGTATTATTTTACCAACTTCGGTAATTGGGAAAAACATTAAAATCCAAGAAATTAGTATGTAAAGAATAGCTAAGAAAATTATTACTTTTAATAAAAGTTTATTTTTGTTTTCATGTTTAGTTAAATTATAATGGTCTTCTTTATCTATTAATAATAAATTGGTTTTTTCATTATTTGTTTTAATTCCATCAATATGATGTATTTCTTTTCCCTGTATCTTATCTTTTCCATATTTTTTTTCAGCTACCCATCTATGAACTAATCTTCCTTTTTCATCATCAAAAATAAGATATCCATTTTTGTTTATTTTTGTTTTCATGTTTCTTTTATAATTGAAGAATTCTAAACTTTATAAAATTGTCTTTTAACTTTTCCTATAAAATAAAAAAATCCCCCCACCCAGAGTTGAACTGGGGATCTCCCGGGAACTGCTCCCGAAATCTGACTTTTAGGGCTTCATAGTAATCCAAATGGAATCTCCACCTTAGTTTGAAACTACAGCCAGGCGCTCTAACCACTGAGCTATGGAGGGATAGTATATGTCCCACTTACAAAGGTTTATAAGTTGGATTTCCTTAACTTTTGTATGAGTAAAACAACGATTTTAAACAATCATTTAGAGTTTAAAAAAACTTCTGTTCACACAACAGAAAAGATAAAAGATATTGAAAGATATTTGAAAAGGTTTTTAGATTCTACAAACAAATCTTTAGACAAATTTAATGAGAATGATTTGGCAAAATTCCTTAATTCTTTAGAGTTCAGCACAAGAACCCAAAACGATATTAAAACATATATCAAAGTTTTTTTAAAATGGAACTTTGCAGATTGGAGTTTAAGGTTTAGAAATTTAGATAGATTGTGCAAAATGCAAAAACCAAACAAAGCATATACACCAGAACAAATGATTAGTTTAGAAGAAATTAAAAAGTTAGTTGCTGGTGAAAAAGATTTAATGTATAGGGCTTACTGGATGGTCTTTTTTTATGGCGGATTTAGACCTTCTGAATGTTGCAGATTAAAATGGTCGCAGATAGATTTTGATAACGGAGTAATTATAAAACTTCACACTTCAAAGACAAATAAAGATTTTTATAAATCCCTTCCAAGAGAAGTTGAACATTTACTTAAAGAATGGAAAAAGTTTAATTCTTCAGAATGGGTTTTCCCAAGTCCTTTAAAAGAAGGTTGCCCGATTGTTGCTCGTTCAATTTGTGGGAGATTAAAAAGATTATCAATAAGAACATTAGGAAAAGAAGTCGTGCCTTATGCTTTACGCCATAGTATTGCTACAATCCTTTATTCAGACGATAAACGAAAGGACAGCGACACAGCAAACCAATTAGGGCATAATAAATCAATGAAATCTGTTTATATGAATTTAGATGAGGACGCTTTAAAATCACGAGCTCGTGCTCTTTGGATTAAAACAAAACCACTTTCAAAAGAAGATCGAAACAAATATGAGTTGGATATTGAGAACCTAAAGAAAAGACAAAAGCAAATGGAGTTAATTGTAAAAAAGATTGTTGATGATACAGGGCAATTAGTTTTTTCTATTGAAAAATAAGTATTAATACTTGTTTTTTCTTTTAAGAGAATTCTTTTTTTGGTCAGATAATTTTTTAAAAAAAACATTGAATTTAGGATTGATAAAATAAAGCCTTTTTATTTTTCCTTCTAACTTTCTTTCTATAACAAGATTTATTTTTATTAAAGACCCTAAAGAATTTTTAATTGTGGAAAAGCCAGGAATTTCAATATGATATTTAGAAAAAACTTTATTCATTATTTCAGCTTTTTCATATAAAGAAAGTATTTTCTCTTTCTCTTTCTCTTTATTTTTCTTAAGCAAATCTATTTCTTTTAATAAGGATTTTATTTGTTCCTCTGGTAAGAAAGGAATTGTAATCCAATTTAATTCAAATATTTCATTTTCATAGGTGGTTTTATCTAAAATTGTGTGGATGTTTATTTTATCAAGATTTTCTTGAGTTATTTTTTCACCTTTTTTTTCTGCATTTTTAATAATTAATTTTCTCGTTATATTTGATTCTTCTAATGAATCACAATATCTTAAGATTGAGTTGTATGTCCAAAAGATATAGGTGTTCCGAATTTCTTTAACATTCATTGCACCTGATTTAGAATATAAAATTTTTATTATATTTTGTTCTAACCTTGTTAAAACATTTAAGCAACTTCTTAAGTAAGAAGGATCAGTTCTTAATAAAAATACTCTTTCTAATGCCTCTGTTTCCGATGTATTTATTTTGTTTTTTAATTCCATTTTTCAAGTATTATTAATACTTATAATGGATTGCCCTATTTAAACCTTTTCTTTCCCATAATTTTAAATTGTCTCAAGCTTACCTAAAAGTTTATAAACTATGATTAATATGGTTATTTGGGACAATTTAGGACAATGCAAACAATGATAAACACCACAAACAAAACAAATGAAAAAATTTTAGAGATGTTGAAATTGAAACCAGCTACATTCAACGAAATTTCTGAGAAATTGAGATTAAATTTTTTTGCGGTTCAGGGTTCGGTGGAGTTCCTTTCTCGTTTAGGAATTGTTGAAAAAATATGTTCGAGTAATATAACGATCGTTAAATTAAAAGAGGGAGAAAATGCCAGAAAAAGATAGTTTTGAAAATTCTGTAATGGAATATCAAAAAAATATGCGAAAATTAATTGCTATTTTAAAATCTAAAAAAATTATTGATTCAAACTTTGCTTTTAGTAAATTGCCATTGGTTAA
This sequence comes from Candidatus Woesearchaeota archaeon, assembly GCA_964446915.1. Lineage (GTDB taxonomy): Archaea > Nanobdellota > Nanobdellia > Pacearchaeales > GW2011-AR1 > JAHILJ01. The sequence goes on along the minus strand of CAYUQG010000005.1, from coordinate 8,167 downwards.
CGGAAAAGGGGGGGTTTTTTCTTTGCCCTCCCGACCTCCAGAAAATAAACTTGTTGAGGTGGTAAATTAAAAATGGCTCACCTTTTAAGAAACACAATTATCTTAATTATTTTTTTAGTATTAATTGTTTGGGGAATTTCTTTATTTTTCCCAAATCTTTTCCAATTAATTAAATTATGGAGCTTATTCGGATAATTAAAATGAAAAAAGACTTTTTTAAAAAATTAATTCTTGGATTTTTTCTTTTAGTAATTGTCGCAATAATTTTTATCAGGATATCAGATATTGCTCTTTTTTTAAATATCAGACTTTTTTTGCGGGATTTACTTTTTGAAATTAAAAATTGGATTGGGGGGTTGTTCTCTTAAAATTTTTTAAGGGGTGTTAAAAAATGGAAGAGCGGATAGGTCGGAAAGTGCGTATTATTCTTGTTGGAGGTTTTCATTATAGTGGAAAAATTTTAGAGGAAAATGAATTTTCAATAACTATTTTAGATAAATTTAATGCTGAAGTTAGTTTAAATAAAAGTTCTATCGAAGTTTTGGAGGTGAAAAATGACTATTAATATCTCTTTAAGCAAAGATTTTAAAATTCAATCAGACACACACCAATTTATTCTGGTGGAAAGAGATAGAAATATCGGCTTTTATTCAGATTTGGAAACACTAATTAAAGATTATTTTAAGCGTAAAATTAGAGATTGTGATGCGAAAACCATATCTCAGTTGCTTGAATACCATAAACAATGCCTGAACGCCTGTCAACGTGCCTTAACACCCTTACAGATTGAGGTTCATGGTGGAAATTCACAGCTTAGACCTAAGGAGTTTATAAAAAAGTGTTTAAAAGGGGGCAAAGAATGACTGAAATTTCCCCTTTTGATGTTGATGAGAATGTAAGAACAATGAATTTTTATATTTTTGATGAAGATAGAGTTTTAAAAAATAAAACATTTACTCAACTAAAACTAAATGAAAATACTTTTGCTTATGGTCTGTTATTACCAAAAGAAAAAGAATTAACTGATAAAAAAGGAGATGTGATCGGACACGAGCAAGTTTGGAGTCCTGTTTTAATTCCTTCTAATCGAAAATTAACCGAAGCAACAAAAGAAGCTGAAATGGATTATAATATAAAATTTAATGCAATCCCCTCTCATCTTCCTTTAAGGTGGTCTTTGGAATCTATTAAAAATTATTTAGAAGCAGATGATAGAGTGCCAGACTTAACACCCAGAGAACTATTCGAAAAAATTAAGAAAAAATATGAAGAAAATTGTTTTTTTAAAGAGCCAACATGGTATAAAGTAAATACTTTATGGGATGCTGGGACATATTTTTTTATGCTCTTTGATAATTTCCCCATAAAAGAAGAAAGAGGTTTACAAGGGACAGGAAAAACTAAAACAATGAAAGTTAGTAAAAATATTTCTTTTAATGCAACAGACATTATGATAAATCCAAGCGAATCCACATTATTCAGAGAAACCCACGATAAAAGACCAACAAAATATATTGATGAAGCGGAAAAGTTATTTACATTCAAAAAAGGACAAATGGAAAGTGACAATCGAGTTGAATTAATTAACGGCTCTTATTCTAAAGGTTCGACAATTCCGAGAATAGAGAAAGTAGGAAATAAATTTATTTGTGTTTATTATCAAGTCTATTCTCCGACAAGAGTCGGCTCTATTAATGGTCTTTTTGGAGCAACAGAAAGCCGAACAATAACACAAGTTCATACGAGGAGTTTAGATAACGACCCCAGAGGAGAAAAAGAACCCAATGAAAATAATCCTGATTGGAAAATTTTGAAAGATTACTTATATTTATTTGGATTAAAATACTGGAAACAAGTTGAGGATTCTTATAGGGATGATTCTTTATATAAAAATTTAAAACTTAAAAAAAGAGATTTACAAATTTGGAAGCCACTTTTGGCTCTTGCAAATGTAGTCGGAAAAGATTGGTTTAATGAAGTTTTAAATTTTGCTGAAAAACTTTCTCTACAAAGAAAAGAAGATTTTTTGAGTGAAGATTCTTGGGATTATAGGATTCTTTCAATTATAAAAGAAATATTGGATTCTGGAATTGAAATTGTAAGACCAAAAACAATTAAAGAAAAATATAAAGTAAACTTTTCTTTTGAAACAGAAAAATATCCGCATGAAAAAACAATTACTACCCGATTGGATAATCTTGGATTTAAAGAATTGAGGCAACCAAAAGATAGGGTGGGTATTTCATATTTAATTAATAAAATGAATTTTGAAATAATAGTTGCTCCTCTCTGTCCAGATTTAGTTAATTATTCATCACATTCATCACAATCCCTTATTAATAATGAAAAACCTGTGACGAATGATGTTAAAAGTGTGACGAATGGTGACGAATATACAACTGAAATCATTAATCAGTGTGACGAATGTGACGCAAATGACGAATGTGACGAAGAAACAGAGATGGAAGGTTTTAGAAAATGAACAATAAAAAAGCAATCTCACAGATTCAGGAAAAATTACTTTGCGGATTTGAGCCAGACGAATTATGCAAATTATATGATTCAAATCTGGTTTTTCTTGCCATTGAAAATTTAAATATTAATAATATCAAAAATGGAAAATAAACTCAAAAATGAAAAAGAACTTTTGCCAGATGAGGTCGTTTTCAGATTTAAAAATTGGTTATCCAGACTCAAGTTCAAAAACAAAGGGCAAAAAACCAAAAAAACAATTTCCAAAATAAAAAAGAAATTAAAAGAAAAATGACTAAATGCCAAAATTGTAATTATAGAAAAGCTACGAGTTGGATTAAATCACTACATGTTTGTAAAGAATGTTTCAGAAAAATAAAAAAACTGAAAAAATTGAAAGGAGGTAAAAATGGAAATAACAAAAGAACAAAAAAATAAATTAATTCAATTTGTTAAAATTTATCCAAAGAAATCAGATTTTAGTAAATTGAAGGCAGAAATAGATACTGGAAAAATAGTAGGGAATTTTATTTTAATAATAAAACCTTTTTTAGTTTTTGCAATTTCAAAAGACAAATCTTTCAAAGAATTATTTAACTTTTTAGATAATGATGAGTTCAAGCAACTTTATGCACTTTCAGAGAGATTACTAAAAGATTCTTATTTTGGAAAATATAGAGATATAAAGAAGTTATCTGAATTGGTTTTTAAAAATAGAGAAATTTTAGATGAATTGAACAATTTGTTTTTAGATTTAAATTTAAAAGAAGATGTTGATCCGACAAGTTATTAAAACGAAATTGAAACAGAATTTAAATAGAGAAAAGTCTGGAGACCAAATCTCCAGCTTTCTTTCTTTTTTTGATATTGTTAATTTATTATCTCTTAAAAAGAAGCTTGATATTCCAGAAAAATTAAAAGTTATTCAGGCATGGCAATCTCTTTATGATTTTGATTTAAACAAAATTTTAAATTCTTTAAAGGAAAACGAAAAAATGGAAACTTTTAATAAAAATTTTAAGCAACTTTATGCAGAAGATTATGATATTCAAATTTCTAAAAAAATATTATTAATATTTAAAAAAAAGTATGAAAAAATATTACACATTTATCTAAACGAAGAAAAAATTATACTCCCTTCAGAAGCCCCAAAAAATATTCAAGGAGACATTGCCTACCTCGATTAAAATAAAATGGAAAAAGAAATATACATAAGCCCGCCCCTAACGCAATTAATTTTTAGGCACTTGGCAAGTTATTCAGTAATCAATGATAGTAGACAATTTGTTCATTTATATCAAGCCATAGAATTATTGCGAGTAGTTATCGGGGAAAAGAAAATTGAAGAACATTACAAAAAAGAATATGTGAATCTCAATAATACTTTAATTTCGTTTGGGAAAATCGTTTATCATATTAATCATTATTTTGATTTGTTAAAAGATACAGATTATAAAAATTCAAATGTTTGGAAGGAAACTTATAGGAATTTCTTAAACGCACTTTCTCAAATGCCAGTAATTCACACAAGGATAATCCATTTTTTTGGTTTTTTATTAGATCAAACACCTTTGAAAAACCGAACAATACCAAGTGATTATCTCGCTCAGGCGTCTAAAGATTTAATCAGTTTTGAAACTGAACAAGACATGGAAAAAAAGAGCTTGAATTATAGAAAACAACATTTCGAACAAGAACTACAAAAATTAGAAGAAGGAGAAGAAAAAAAAGAAAATGATAACTGAAGAAATTAATGGAATAAAAAAACTAAAAAGTGGAGGCGAAGGTCATGTTTTATTTATCGCTCAAACAGGGGCAACTAAAACTCTTGCTATCGAAAGATTTGTAGAAGAACATCACAAAAAAGGGCACATTGTTGTTTATATTGAAAGTTCAAAAGCGAATTTAGAAGCTGGGGCAAGTGCATTTAAACCAACAATGCAATATCATTTAAATAAATTGAAATTTCAGGGAGAAAACCCACAATCTAAAAAAATAAAATTATATCATTTAAACAGCAACATTCCAACATTCAAAACCATTCCTGAATTAAAAATTTGGACAATGAATATTAAAAAGTTTGATAGATTATTAACAAGTTTTATTTTTGAAAATTCTGGAGAGACATCAAGTATATCTGCTTTGAATACAGCGATTGAGCGACTAAAAAAGAACGAGGGATTTTTTGATTTAATTGTTAAACTCAAACAAGGAAACATAAAAGAGAAACAAGATTTATTTTCTTTTGAAAGCAAAGCAAGTTCTATAAATGTAAATACAATCTTAAACTTTTTAGGAAGATTCAAAGACCAACCAATAATTATGCCACAATCATTTAAACATAATTTAGACATTGTTAAAATTCTTCAAGACCAAACAAGTTATCATATTTTTTCAAATCGATATTCAAATGATGAGAAGATTAGAGATTTGGCAACTCTTTATATTTTAAATGAGATCAGACGAGCCAAAGCTTCAGGAAAAATAAAAAAAGAAATTATAATTGTGCTGGATGAATTAAAAACCATTGCCCCAAATAACCCCCTCTATGATTTTCAAAGAATTTTAAATAAACTTTTAACAGAACTTTTATCTGTGTGCCGAAGTTTAGGGATTAGAATAATTGGAGCAAGTCAAATTTATTCTGAGATTGATTCAGCAGTTAGACAAAGTTTTTCACATATTATTTTGGGTCGGACTTCTGCACTGCAAGATTTATATGATATTGGGAAAATTATTGGATTGAATCAATATGAACGAGATGATATTTTAAGTTTAAAGCACAATGAATTTTATTTATTGAGTGAAGATGTAGGAGAAAAAGGAATTTGGCACTTTCATTTGCCGAAACATGCACACGCAGAAAGAAATCAAGTGTTTGATAAACAATTTAGTGAAACTTTTCCTGAAAGAATGAAAAATCATAAAGATATTATAAATGAAATCAAAAAAGAGTTCAAAAATCAAGAATTAAACGCAAGACAGCTCCTATATGCCAAGAAAAATGATTAATGGGTATATATCTGGCATTATAAACGTAATAATTTAACACAATGGCGGAAAATTTTGAGATTGCAGACAAGAACTTTGGAGGAATGAAGGTCATGGTTTACAAAGTAAATGAGATCACACCACAGGGCAAGGCGAATCTCCCAAAGAGCATAAGAAATAGGGTCAAACTAACCTTTAAGCCACTGCAATCAATCTTTATGCCCTTCGATGAAACAAATACACAGAAAGGAATCGCCAAATGGATGTATGGCAACTTTGGACAGGGGACTTATAGACTTCTTAGATGGCGAAAGATTAATCATTGGAGCAGAAGGTTTGCAAAGTTTTTCACTATTAAAATAATTGATACAGATATTGGAGAATACAAATTTGAATTCATAAAAGGTTTAGGCACACTTAGGAGGTTTAGTTTTTTTAGAGGTTAAATAAATAAAATAATAAATAGAAAATGAAAAAATACAGATACAGATTTAAGGGAAAGTTTTCAGACGGCACAAGAAAAATCGTTTTAGAAGTTTTAGAAAATGGTAAGGTGATAAGCAGTAATTCAATCCCACACCCCAAAAAACTATGGACACAAAATAAAGTGAAATTCTCAAAGGGAAAATCAGACACTTTTTCCCGTGCACTTGAGGAACCCTTCGTGAACGATAGAAAGGATAAATTTAAATTGATAAAAAAACTTAAAAAATAATGGGAAACATAACACAAGGATTTGGATATTGGGAACTTTGGTCAGAAGAAGGATTTGAAGATAGATGTTTTGGGATTGTTGATTTAGATAAAATGTTGTTTTATGAAACTGACAAAGATGGAAATAAAACAAGCAATACAATGAATCTTCAAAAACTGAAACGTTGGGAAAGAACAAATGAAAAAGAATTGGCTCAATAAAAATCAAGAAAAAATAATTTGGGTGATTGGAATCTTATTAATGTTAGCTCTAACACTTCGGGGTTTTGAAATTATTTAAATGAAATTTAAAAAATGGTTAAAAGAACATTGGTCTGAAGTATTATTTATTATAGCAATACTTTCAGCTCTTTATTTTATATTGAAAGGCACAGGTTATTTTTGATAATCTTTGATTCCAAGTATTAATTAATATCTAAAAAGTAAGTTTTTTTCGTATGTTTATGGAAGTAAAGAAGGAATTATTAAAATAATTAAAATGTTTGAAGAAAATCAAGAAGAAATAACAAAACACTATCTTAACAAAGATATTAATAAAATTTATAAAGAAGTGGGTATATGAATAAAGATGTTAACTCAAGAAATTAGAAACAGAAAAATAGTTATTAAATCCGAACATTTTCCCAGGATGTGCAAAGAGAGAAAACATTTATTCCCCATAACCTTTATGCTTAAAGAAATGGTGAAAGAATGTATTGAAGCTATAAAAAATCCAGAAAAAGGGGTTTTTGTTGAAGATACAAGAAAAAGTGAAAATATCCAAAGCAATTATATTTGTATTTTTGTGGGAATTAGTGGAGAAATTATATCTCTCCCTTGTTTTATAAATGAAGAAATAATTTTACTCACAATTAAAGATGTTAAAAAAGAATTTTATAGTCCAAATTGGTTTATTAAAGAGTATAATAGGATTGCTGGAGCAAGAGGAATGCAAACTCTTCCGCTTGTTGTAAAAATGCATGTTTCAGAAGAATAAATTTGTATATCAAAATATTTATAAATCCTTATTTCCACAAAATTTATAAACTTTTCTATCTTGAAAAGAACATATAAATAGATATAAAATAACAAAAAATGAAATGTATTAATTGTAACACCGAATTTTCTGGAGAAGAAACTGATACAAATTTAAAAGTAGAGTTAAGTAATCCAGGAATAGTTTTGTTTAAAGGAAAAGCTATTTCATGCCCACAATGCGGAGAGAAATATACCAGCGAAGAAAACATAGTTGAACTTTTAGAAAATTTTGATGAAAATTACAATCAAAAAATAAAAGAATAATTTTAGAAAGAATGTTAAGGATAAAAATAGTTTTCTTATTCAGCGTCTATAAACACCTAAAAAAGAGTTAAGCATTACATCAACTTCTTAATTTAAATGCACCATTTGGCTTTATATGAGGTCGTTTTCCCTCGATAAACCGAAAATTTAGATTTATATGCCTATGAGTAATATATTATCATTGAGAAAGTTAATACTTGTTTCAAGTATTAATTAATATCCAAAGTTATTTAAATAAAGTTTTCTTGATACACACATGACAATCAAACTTAAACTTCAAATAGTCCGAAAAGGGACAGAATACGAAAGCTATCGAATCACTATACCCAGAGCATTAATCGAGGCTCACGGACTTCGAGAGAAGGATTTTGAACTTAAAATAAAAAAGGGCGAGATTATTTTAACGCCTGTTAAAAAGGGAAAATGATATTTAAACTTAAAAAAATTGATTGTTTTGAATTGGGTAGAAGCTACATTGGGATTTTAATTATGTTCGGGCTGTGTTGCTATTTTACACATCAGAGCGGATTGGGTGAGTTCGGGCTTTTTGGCGAACAGATTAATTTAATTATGAAAGCGTGTTCTTTTGGTGGCAGTTGTCCATTTTGAGTTGAACATTTGTTTAAAGTTAAGTGGTTAAGATATGCCCCCACAGAGCTATGGAGGGATGAATTTTGCATATCCCAATATCTCATTCTGAAACATAGAG
>CAYUQG010000004.1:12087-18084 GCA_964446915.1 Candidatus Woesearchaeota archaeon | reverse complement strand
ATAAAAAAAATGCTAAAAATTAAAACAAACACCAATACAGCAATTCCAAAAATTAACTTTTTGTTCATTCTAAATAAATTCCAGGACGACCCGGTTTAGCTTTATTAGATTTATTTTTTGGGTCATATTTGCTTTTATCATTTACAGCAAAAACTTGAACATTTTTTATATCTTTATATAACTCAAATTCATTAGGTAAAACATAAACATAAACTTTTGATTTTTCTTTTCCAAAAGTTTTCTTAAGATTTTTTATGTTTAAATTCAATTTCTCAACAACATTTATTGAACTTTCATTTTCCCTGCTAATTTTTTTCACAACAAATTTAGGCCATTTTTCCAAACTAAGAAAAGTTTTATTTCCAAGTTTTTCCCAAAGCTCTTCGGTAATATGCGGACAAATTGGACTCAAAATTTTCAAAAACTTTTCAAGAACTTCTTTAGAAACTGATTCTTTTTCAATCAAATCAAATAGTTCCCTAATTTCAATTAAAGCTTTTCTATATTCAAAATTTCCAAAATATTTTGTAACCTTTTCAATTGTTTGGTTTAATTTAGTTTCAACTTTTTCAAAAGTTTTTCCAAATTTAATTTTTTCACAATTCCTATCGGGAAACTTAGAAATTTTATCTTTAAAATTTACTTTTTTAAAATAATCAAAAATTTTATTTATGAATCTTAAACTTCCAACAATTCCTTTTTCAGACCAATTAATATTTTTATCAGGTGATGCTAACCCACATAAAAAAAATCTTGCTGTATCAATTCCAAAAACATTTGAAACTGTTTCAGGCAAAACAACAATCCCCTTACTCTTACTCATTTTTTCCCCGCCCTCTGCATAAAGCATCCCTTGATGAAATAACTTTTTTGCAGGTTCTCTAAAATTCAACAAACCTAAGTCAGCTAAAAATTTTGTGTAAAATCTGCAATAAATTAAATGCATACAAGCATGTTCTGCTCCTCCAATATAAACATCAATCGGACACCAATAATCTACTTTTTTCTTATCAAATATTTCTTTATTATTTTTGGGGTCACAATATCTTAAAAAATACCACGATGAATTTACAAAAGTATCCATTGTATCTGTTTCTCTTCTTGCCCTGCCACCACATTTAGGACATTTTATTTTTATCCATGATTCAGCAGTTTCTAAAGGATTTCCCTTCCCAAATTTAACTTTTTTCGGAAGTTCGACAGGCAAATCTTTTTCAGGAATAGGAACAATTCCGCATTTTTCACAATAAACAACAGGAATCGGCGTCCCCCAATATCTCTGACGAGAAATCCCCCAATCTTTTAATTTAAACTGAACAACTTTTCTTCCAATTTTTTGGTTAACTAAATATTTTGTAATTTCCTTTTTAGCTTTTTCATTTTCCATTCCATTAAAATTTAGAGAATTAATTAAGATCCCTGAATCTGTGTATGCTTCTTTTAATTTCATATCCCAAGTTCTATCATAAAGGAAAGAGTTCCAATCTTCTTTAATTTGAGAAAGATTTGAAAATTCATTGGGAATGTTTAATTTACTCACTTCTTGTTGTGCTTTATTTAAATCTCCTTTAGAAATATTAAATATTTTATCTTTTGTGATAACATAAATCTCTCCATTAACATAAATATCTGAATAAAAATTAAGTCTCATATCTTTTTGTATTAAATTAAAAATTATTTCTTTCTTTGAAGAACCAGATTTAATAAAATAAGAATTATCTTTTACTAAAAATTCAATCTTATTTTTTTGAAATTCTTTTTCTATTTTTTTGTCAACACCAGCAATTGCACCCAAAAGATTATTTTGAATAACCCTTTTTATCTCAATCCCATACTTTTTTGCAAATTCAAAATCCCGTTGGTCGTGAGCAGGAACAGCCATCACCATTCCAGAACCATAATCAGCGACGACAAAATTCCCTGCATAAACAGGAACCTTGTCTTTTGTAATCGGATTAATTGCATAACTTCCAGTAAAAACTCCTTCCTTTTCTAAATTAGCCATATCTTTCTCACTAACAGATTTAATCTTTTTCAAAAATTTTTCAACTTCTTTTTTCTGATCATCAGTTACCAAATCCCAAAGTTTAGAATGTTGTGCAGATACCACCATAAAGGTAACTCCAAATAAAGTATCCGGACGCGTTGTGAAAATTGGCCAGATTTTATCATTAATTTTAAAATCAATCTCTGTTCCATAACTCTTTCCAATCCAATGTTTCTGCATCGCTCTTGTTTTCTCTGGCCATCCAGTTAATTTATCAATCCCTTCATAAAGTTCATCAGCATAATCAGTTATTTTCAAAAACCATTGTTTCAAATGTTTAACTTCAACATCTGTTTCTTCATGCCTCCAACATTTCCCATCATGAACTTGCTCATTTGCTAAAACAGTTTTGCAAGAAGGGCACCAATTTACAGAAGCTTTTTTTCTGTAAGCCAAACCTTTTTCCAACATTTTCAAAAAAATCCACTGGTCCCACTTGTAATAATCTGGCTTAGATGTATTAATCATTCTCGACCAATCATAACTTAGACCCAAAAGTTTCATCTGCTTCATAAAATTATTTGTTGATTTTTTTGTATATTCTTCAGGGTGAATTCCGACTTTAATTGCAGCATTTTCAGCAGGTAAACCAAGAGCATCATAACCCATTGGATGAAGAACATTAAAACCTTGCATAATTTTAAACCGCGCAAAAATATCTCCAATAGAATAATTCCAAGCATGCCCCATATGCAAACCAGAACCAGAAGGATATGGAAACATTTCCAACATATAAAACTTTTCCTTTTTCGAGTTTTCCTTAACCTCAAAAATTTTTCCCTCTTCCCATTTCTTTTGCCACTTTTTTTCAATAGCTTTAAAATTATATTTCATAGATTAACAAAAGAAAACAGGTTTTAATAATTTTTTGTTAGGAAATATAAAAAATCCTAAATAAGCAAATGCCCAGATGCACTATTAGAAAAGCAGGATTCTCGTTGAAGAAATTCCTGTTAGCATTAAGGTTAATCCTATCAGAGTTGGCGTTGAACCTCACGACACTTAAGATAGCCAACTAACCATTTCACTCCTAATCAAGAAATTATTAATATAATTTCAAGGAAGCACCACAACTTCATATTTTCACTTTCCAGAAAGTTACTAATTGTCGTTGTTGAATTTTATGGCTTAAAATAAATCTCAATAATGCACTAATTAATTGACGTGTAGTCCATCTGACTTTCTTGTTGCTCATGCAAGAAAATCTCTCTGGGCAAAAGAATAAATAAAAACATCTTTAAAAAATTTCGCGAAAACATTTGTTCAACTTAAATGCGAGCATTATAAAAAAATCTTATTTAACTCTCTCTACCAGAAAAGCAGGATCCTCGTCGAAGAAAAGCCTATAAGCATCGAGGTTAATCCTATCAGCGTTGGCGCCGAACCTCACGACACGTTCTTGTCTTCCAGATGGTTTTGAATTCAATCTCCACAAATACATTGGAGTTTTATTTATTGATTTAGAAATTTCATTTAATCTTTCAATATCTTTTGTTTTCAAAAGCAATTCAAGTGCATTAACATTATTAATATTTTTTATCCAACCATCCTTCCCAACAATATCACCAATTATTGAATAAGAATCAGAAGTTCCATAATTATGTATTGTTTCATCTTCTTTTCCAGCAAGATTGTAAACAACTCTTGTCAAGGTGTTTGGATATCTTTGTAATCCTTTTTGCAAGAAATCCAATAAATCTTGATTTCCAGATTTAACAGCATCATCAAAAAGTTCAATATGCTGAATAGAATTCATTGGAACCGGATTTCCTTTTTCTTTTTCTATTTCAGAAAATTCAGCAAGTTTATCCTGATTCATAGGATTAGTCATTTTTTCCATTAATCTATAAACAGATTTTCCATTATCAATTTCAAAATAACCTATGTTTGGTGCAACATATTTTGTTTTTACTTCCATAAAAGTTCCACAACTTTGAACTTTATAAACTTTTCGTCAAGTTACTTTTATATAATTACTACAATCCAAAAGACCAACTTTTAAATATTATCTTTAATTACAATAAACATGGAAAAAATAAAAGCACATTTTTCAGGGAACATTGTAACAAGTAACACAGCTGAAGCATATTCTCTTTACAAAAAATCAAGCTTTGGTGAACAAGATGAAGATAAAATACGATATTCTTTATCAGAAGCACTTTTCTTAGTAGAAACAAAAAAGATAGAAATCTTTTCTAAAAACAAAGCATTAACAAAAGAAGAACTTTTGACAAAATTCAAAAGAATTGACAAAAAAATTCAAACAAAATATATTGTATTCAAAGACCTTAGGAAAAAAGGTTATGTTGTTAAAACAGCATTGAAATTCGGTTCTGATTTTAGAGTTTATGAAAAAGGGGCAAAACCTGGAACAAAACATGCAAAATGGATTGTGTTTGTTGACAATGAATCAGAAAAATTAACTTGGCACGAGTTTTCAGCAAAAAACAGAGTTGCACATTCAACGCGAAAAAAATTGTTGCTTGCAATTGTTGACGAAGAAAGTTCTGTAACTTATTATGAAGTAGGTTGGGTGAAAACATAACAATCTTTATAATATCTTTATTTTTCTATAGACAATGCCTCAACAAAATACAATTCCAACAAAAGAAAGAATTCTTGCAATTTTAAGAAGAAGAGGCCCAAGCTTGCCTGTGCATGTTGCAAGAGAAATGGAAATGAGCATGCTTTTTGCATCTGCTTTTTTATCTGAACTTTTATCTGAAAAAAAAATAAAAATAAGTTTTATGCGAGTCGGAAGTTCTCCCCTTTATTTTATTGCAGGACAAGAAGTTTCTTTGAAAAAATTCTCACAATATTTAGGAAGAAAAGAAAAAGAAGCATATTCTTTATTAGAAAATAAAAAATTCCTTAAAGATACTGAACAAGAACCTGCAATTAGAGTTGCATTGAGATCTATGAAAGATTTTGCAATCCCTTTCAAAAAATCAGAAGAAATTTATTGGAAGTTTTTCACAGAATCAGAAGATAACTTAAAAATATTAGAAAAACCAAAAATCCAAAAAATAATTGAAAAAAAACAAGAAAAAGGTTTGCAAATTTTTGACAAACCAGTAAATAAAAAAGAAAAACCAGTAAAAAAGAAAACAATTTCAAAAAAAACAAATGAAAAGTTTTTTGAAAAAGTAAAAGAGTTCTTATCTTCGAAATCTATTGAAATTACAGATATAATAAATTTCAATAAAGGTGAACTTATTCTAAAAGTTCTTGTAAATAATAAGCCAGAAATATTAATTGCATATAATAAAAAAAGAATAAATGAAACAGATATTGTAAAAGCACATCAAAAAGCTTCAGAACTAAACTTACATTATATAGTTATTTCATTGGCAGAACCTGCAAAAAAATTAAAAACATTTCTTGAAGCTGCTCAAAATCTTTCTGCAATAGGAAAATTAGAATAAAAATCTTTAAAAACATCAAATCAAATCTTTTAAGATGGGAAAAACAAAATCAAAATCAATAAGAAGGTCTGCTTATTCACTTATTGAAGAAGGCATTGAATTTAAAGATAATTTTGAAAGAAACAAAAAAATTCTCGGAAGAACAATGCCAAGTAAAAAATTGAGAAATAAGATGGCAGGTTTTTTAGTGAAAGCTAAGCAACAAGAAAAGAAGAAACAAGAAATGTTAAAGAAATAATTTTTAACCTCAAAATTTTTAAACAATCTATTTTTAGTAATTTGGTCTCTGTAGCTCACGAGGGGGCACCCCTTACGTTAACCCCGATTTAACGCCATAATTCGCCACAAAGGAGAAATCTTTTAAACCTTAAACTTTTTTTATAATAGTCTCTGTAGCTCAGTGTTAGAGCGCCGCTCTCATGAACCGATGTTCGGTGAATAATCGTTAGGTTGAGTTAGGCGGAGGTCGGGAGTTAAATTCTCCTCAGAGACACTTCTCGACCGACGCGGAGGTCGTGAGATTAT
>CAYUQG010000004.1:0-11987 GCA_964446915.1 Candidatus Woesearchaeota archaeon | reverse complement strand
TTATCAATAACGACTTTTCAATAATTGAATTAGAGTTAAATTCTCCTCAGAGACACTTCTCGACCGACGCGGAGGTCGTGAGATTATTGAACAGCGACAAAAGTTTTTTATCAATAACGACTTTTCAATAATTGAATTAGAGTTAAATTCTCCTCAGAGACATTTTTATTCCCTCTTCTAAACTTTCTTTTATTTTTTCACAAATTTCAATTCACCATCACCTTTTTTTCTTGGAAGAATATGAAAATGTACATGAGGCACTTCTTGTTGTGCAACAGGATAATTACTCTGGATAATATTAAATCCTTCTGCTTTAAACTTTTCAATCAACTTTAAAGAAGTTTTCTTAATACAATCTAATAATTCTGCCCCTAAACTTAAAGGCAAATCTAAAGCAGTTTCAAAATGTTTTTTAGAAATAAGTAAGCTATGTCCTTCAACATAGGGGTTTATGTCTAGAATTGCAATAAAATTCTCATTTTCATAAATCTTTTCACAAGGAACTTCTCCTCTCACAATCTTACAAAAAATACAACCCCCATCCATCTTAAAACGATGGAGGTTTGGTTTAAAACACTTTCCACAAAAATTAAAAAAAATAATTTGCTTTTAAAAAATTAAAAAAAAACTATATAGTTATCTCTTTTTCTTTTTAACAGGTTTTTTCTTAACTACTTTTTTCTTGACCTTTTTCTTTGGCATTTGATTCACCTCGATTTTTAATTATTTATTTAAAGAAAGCAATGTTTAAAAACTCTTCGGTAAAAAAATTTAAAAAGAGATTCTTTTTACAGATTTGTCGTCGGAAAAAAAAAGAAATTACTTTAGAGGCTTTCCTGCTTTCTCAAATTCTATTTTTTTATTAATTAATTTTTCTAAAATGTTTTCTAATTCAGAAATTTTTACTTGAATTTGAGTTGTAGTATCTCTATCTCTAATAGTTACTTTTTTTCTTTTCAAACTTTCTTCATCGACGGTAATACAAAAAGAAGTCCCGATTTCATCATTCCTTGCATAACGCCTTCCAATACTCCCTGATTGGTCATAAACCACATTCCATTTCTGTCTCAAATTTTCAACAATCTCTTTTGCAATTTTTTCAAATTCTTTTCTTTTTACAATTGGAAAAACAGCTACTTTAATCGGAGCAAGCAAAGGATCTAAAGATAAAACAATATTTTTTTTATCATCAACACAATAAGCTTTTGTTAATAAAGCTAAAAAAATTCTTTCCATCCCAAAAGTTGGTTCAATCACTCTTGGAATAATTTTATTTTTATATTTCTCGTCGAAGATTTCCATTTTCTCTTTGCTCTCTTTTGCATGTTGTGTTAAATCATATTGCCCTCTATTAGCATTTCCAGCAATTTCTATTGAACCAAAAGAATATTCATAATCAATATCAAAAGTTGCAGAGCTATAATGAGATAATTCTTCTTTAGTATGTTCACGAATTTTAATTTCTTTTAATCCTAATTTGTTAAACCAAATAATTTGTTCCCCCAACCAATATGCATGCCATTCTCCAAGTTTTTTACTTTCAATTAAATCTTTAACAGAAACTATTTCTAACTTCCTTGAATCTCTTTTTTGAGTTTCTTCTGATAAGAAATTAAATTTAAGGTTTAAATGCTCTTTATTAAGAAGCTCACATTTTTTCTCTTCAGGATTGATAAAAAATTCAAATTCCCCTATATGAAATTCTCTTGAACGAAATAAAAAATCTCGAGGAGCAATCTCATTTCTAAAACATCTTCCAATTTGGGCAATCCCAAAAGGTAATTGTTGCCGCGAAGTTTGATTAATTAATTTAAAATTCAAAAACATTCCTTGTGCTGTTTCTCCTCGAAGATAAGCAGTCTCAGAATTAACTGAACCAACTTTTGTTTCAAACATTAAATTAAATTTGCCTTGAGATTCATATTCCCCCCCACATTCACATTTGACTTTACCTAATTCATTTTCATCAAGTTTTCCTGTTTTACCACATTTATTGCATTTAACAGAAACATCTGCAAAATTCTCAATATGACCTGAAGCTTTCCAAGTTTTAGGATGAGAAATAACTGAAGCTTCCATTCCAACCATATTTTCTTTTTGGCGAACAAAATAATTCCACCACTCTTTTTTTAAATTATTAAAAAGCTCAACACCTAACGGACCAAAATCCCAAAATCCAGCATAGCCTCCATAAATTTCTCCTGATTGATAAACAAAACCTTTTCGCTTACAAAAATTAGCAAGTTCCTCTACAGAAAGATTTTTTCTAATTAATTTTCTAGAACAAGAAACTTTTTCATTTTTTTTATCCTTTACATTTTTTAATTCCTTTATCATTTTTTTTGCTTTTTCTTCAGCTTGTTTTTTATCTTTCCCTAAATAACCTAAATTCTGACTAATAACTTTTTTTCCTTGCCTCACGCTCTTTCTAAGATAATAATAATCTTTTCCGTGAACTTTTTGTTTCACAACATAAGCCATATATTACTAACTACAATTTAATATTTAAATGTTTTGGTATAACTACATGGAAAGTTTATTTCACAAACTCCAAAATTTCAGGAATCTCTTTTGTTTTATTAAAATGTGCTTCATTATGTTTAACAATTATCTCAGCACCAAGCTCTTTTTTAAATCTCTCAACTTCTGTCAAGGGAACATAAGAATCATTATCTGAAAAAATAGCAAGGAAATTGCTCGTATGTCTTTTTATTTTATCAAAATCAATAGGAGTTTCCATCCAAGGTCTTGCAATTTCAATAACTTCTTCACCTTCTTCTTCAATAGTATTTTTATCTAATTCCATCCAAGGCGCAACAAAAACAACTCCACTAATTTTTATTTCAGAATCCAATATTTCTAAATACCTTAGAATTGTTTGACAACCAATACTATGACCAATAAAATAAGTTTCATTGTTAAAGCTTGTAACATTCTCTTTTAAAAAACCAACCCATTCTTCAATTTTAGGTTCATCTGTATTTGGCATATTAAAAGAAATAAATTCAATTCCTAATTTTTTAAACTTTTCTTTAATCCAGCCAAACCACTCTTCACTGGAATCACTTCCTCCCCATCCATGAACCAAATAAATTTTCTTTTTCATTTTATGTTACTGAATCTAAGCCTAATCTAACTGCCTTTCCTTTATTTTTAGAAAATTTCTTAAGATATTCAGGAATATCTTTATCTTTAACAGGGATGATAGAAATCACTTTTCTAAGAATTGGCGGGCGTGAGAGGTAATCTTCAGGGTTATTAGTAATTCTTGGCGGACGAAGAACTATAAGCATGATTATCCCAATCTTTATATCATCAGCAATTCCGTCTAATTTATACCAACACTTTTCAGATATGGCTCTATCATATCCTTGTACGCTTGTTGTATAAAATAATTGAGCTTTCATTTTAAAAAAGCGGAGACCGGGACTCGAACCCGGGAAAATTCGGGCTGCAACCGAATGCAGTAGCCACTGTGCCATCTCCGCATTGTCATTGAAGACATGCCCTGGACAGGATTTGAACCTGCGACCTACTGCTTGCTTCTAAGCGCAGTTCTAATCAAAACCAAAACCTCGCTTCGAATAGAAGGCAGTCGCTCTATCCAGGCTGAGCTACCAGGGCACTAAAATAACAAGAAATAATTATATTTAAAATGTTTCTATACAGAACTTTAAAAAAATTCTCACTTTTTTTTAATAGGGTAAAGCAAAAAAGAAAATTCTTCTAACATAGAAACAGAAACTGGATGATTTCCAGGAAAATTAAAAATCTTAAAATCACCTGGTTGTGAACCTTCTCTTACATCATAAAAGTGTTTTTCTCCAAGAGAATAAAGAAAATAATTACTAACTTGAAGTGGTTATCCTGTTGCATCAATTAAACTTGTTGACATAAAATATTTCACAAGAAATTAGTTTTTATATGTTTCTAAATTTCAAAACAATCTAAATCTTTAGCTAATTCAGAATTTTTAAAAACAGCTTTAGATTCATCTAAAATCTTGTTTAAATTTTTATCATATCTTTGACTAATATGAGTTAAAATTAATTTTTTTGATTTTGATTTTTTAGCAATTTCAGCAGCTTGCACAGAAGTTAAATGCAAATGTTCTTTTGCTTGTTCTATAAGTTCAGCTTCATAACTTGATTCACAAATTAACAAATCAGAATTTTCAACAAAAGGAACAATTCTTTTATTCAACCTTGTATCAAAAACAAAACTAACTTTCTTTCCTTTTTCCAAATAAGTTAAATCTTTTGCAAAGTATTTTTTACCTTCATAAGAAATATTTTTTCCTTGTTTTAATTTGGAAATCAAAGGTCCAGAAAGTAACTTAGATTTTTTCAATTTCTCTTTATCAATTCTAATTTGATCCTTTTTAACAAAACAATAGGCATTGCAAGGAATTCCATGTTCCATTAATTTTGCTTCTAAAAAAAATTCGTCTGTTTCAAAAAACTTTCCAGAAACTTCTTTAACTTCAATTTCATATTTTCTTTCAAAGTTAAAAACTTTCAAAAGTTCTTTAACAAAAATTTCTGTTCTCTTCGGGCCATAAATAATTAATTTTTTATTATAACCACTTAAAGCAAGAGTTGACAAAAATCCAGGCAAACCAAAAATATGGTCTCCATGCCAATGAGTAATTAAAATTTTATCAACTTTACAAGGATTCAATTTTGCTTTTCTAAACTGTCTTTGAGTTCCTTCACCACAATCAATTAAAATATTTTCTCCCTTATATGTCAAAAGCACAGCTGTATGATTCCGACTCGCACTTGGAACTTGGTCAGCAGTTCCTAAAAAAGTTATTTTTATTGTCATAGAATTTTAAAGAAAAAACTGCTTATATAATTTACTAAAGCATTCGCTATGAATTAGCATTAAGAATTCAACCGAGCGAAACTTAATGGCAAAAACGCTATTCTTCCGAACTTCTTATTGAAGTTCGTAGAATTAACTCGTTCATTCTTTTTTCAATGTAGTAGAGGCAGGAGAAATAAAAATTATTGTATCTCCTCTTAAAAAAGTCAGTCCAATATTTCTTTTAACTTCATTGTCCTTCATTTCTTTTGTGTTATCCAACACCAAATTAATGTGGATGTCAAAAGCTAAAAGAGTTCCAACAATTTGTTTGTCTCCTTTCAAATGGACCAAAACTTCTTTTCCCTTAGAATTGTTCAACAAATCTAAAGGCCTCTCAACTCCGTTAACCATATTTAGCAAACTCCAAAAGTGTTTTTAAATCTTTCTTTAAAAATTTCAAAACGAAGAATTTTTAAACGAAATTTCAATTGTTTAATCATGAGCACAAGAAAAGGAAGGAAAATTTCAGGAGGAAAATACACAAAGCGAAGAAAAAAGAAATCTTATGAAATAGCTGGGCAAAAAAGAATTGTTAAATTAGGAGAAGAAAAAAGAAAGTCAAAAAAAACAGTTGGAGGAAATAAAAAAACATTCTTGCTCAAAGCAAAATTTGTAAACCTTTCAGAAAAAAACAAAAAACAAAAAAAAGTGGAAATAAAAAATGTTCTTGAAACTCCTTCAAATAGATTCTTAGCAAGGCAAAATATAATTACAAAAGGAACAATTGTTGAAACAGATTTAGGAAAAGTTAAAATAACAAATAGACCAAGTCAAGAAGGAATAGTTAATGGAATCTTAATAAAATAATTCTTCAAATTTTTACCACTCCAACACAACCACAAAAAACAAAAGGTTTATATAACAAAAAGATTTATAAAACTTACCATTAAATTTTAAAGTAACAAAAATTCTAAAGATGTCATTCATAAAAAAATGCCCTGAATGTGGAGGAATAAATTTGACTTATGATTCTCATTTAGGAGAAATTATTTGTAAAGATTGTGGACTTGTTATTGAAGAAAAAATGGTTGACACAGGAATTGATCTTTCTGGAAAATTTGATAAAGGTGATAAAAAAGGTCGAGGCGGAGCACCAATTTCTATGCAAAAATTTGATAAAGGTTTAACAACAAATGTGGGGGAAATTTCAGATATCTATAAACTTGAACCAGGACAAACGAGAAAGTTTTTGCGTTTAAAAAAATGGCAAGAAAGAGTTTCAACTTCAATTGAAAGAAATCTGCGTCTTGCAATGGCAGAATTAAGAGTTATTTCTTCTTACTTAAATCTTCCAAATGTAGTAAGAGATGAAGCTTCAAGAATTTATAATCATGTTTTACAAAGAGGATTAGTAAGAGGTAGGTCAATGGAATCTGTAATAGCTGCTTGTTTATATGCTGCATGCCGTTCATATAATATTCCAAGAACCCTTGATGAAATGGCAACTGCTTCAGATGTCGAACGAAAAGAAATCGGAAGAACCTATAGATTTATTATAAGAAAATTAAAAGTTAAAGTTAAACAAAGCTCTCCAAAAGATTATATCTCAAGATTCTCATCTGTTTTAAAATTGTCACCAAAAACCCAAAACGAAGCATTAAAAGTTTTAAAACAAGCTGAAAAAGTTGAATTGACTTCAGGAAGAGGCCCAGCAGGTATTGCAGCTGCTGCACTTTATGTTGCTGCTTTAATAAATGATGAGAAAAAAACACAAAGAGAAGTTGCAGATATTGCAGGAATCACAGAAGTTACAATTAGAAACAGATATAAAGAACTTATTGAAAAATTAAAGCTTGAAGACAGAATAAAACAAAAAGAAAAAGAATCAAAAAAACAATAAACATGAGTTTAATAATTAAAGTAACTTATCCAAATAAAAAAGATTTACCCATATAAAATATCTTGCATAATAAAAATTAATGCAGAATCTAATAAAAAGTATGAAGATTGGATAAATCAAGTAACAAAATAATTCTAAACATTTTTATATCCCATATTTTTCTAATTAACATGCGGGGATGCCGGAGTGGTCAAACGGGCTGGATTTAGGCTCCAGTAGCTTAATGCTTACCAAGGTTCGAATCCTTGTCTCCGCATTTCTAATTAAATATGTTTTAATTAAATAGTTACTACAAAATAGAAAAGTTTATAAATAAAATGGACATATAAACTCTATGAAAAATTCAAAACAATTATTATTGGCAAGTTTGCTTATCTTCACTTTACCTTTTTTAAATTCTTGCCCAAATACTTTTTTAAGAAAAAAAGAGTCAACAAATTTTCAAAAATTTACTGAACAAATAATTCAAAGAGAAAAACAAAATAATTTGGAAACAAAAGTTAAAAAAAATAAAATTTTAAAAGATGCACCAAGTTATAAAGGGTATTCTAATGGACATTGTGCAGGATATGCAATAAGTGTTGCAAGAGATTATTTTAATAAAAACATCTATTTCGCTCCTGCATGGGATGCTGGATATGCAAATAGAATAACAAGAAAAATTTCTGGAAATGAAGAATTTAAAAAACTTGCTTTAGAAAATAAAATATCTCCGGGGGTTATTGTAGGAACTTTTTATTCAAAAAGTTTTTATTTAAATAAAAGAGATATGAAAGGAAACAAAGTAAAATATACTCATTTGATGGTTTACGCAGGAATTGAAAATGGAGAACCTATTTTTTATCACCAATTTATCGACAAAACAGAAAAAATAAAATTATCAAAACTCTCTACTAAACACCTAAATATCCAAGAAGTTATAGATGAAAAATAGTTTATGCTAAATGAGTTTCCAAAGAACAAAATTTCATTCTATTACAATAATTATCAAAGAATTTTTTAGAAGATTCAACATATTTTTCAACAGATAAAATTAAATCCCCCCCATATTTCATACTTGTTAATTCTAACTGAGGAATTATTGCATATTCATTAGGATTCACTAAATTATATATTTGAGAAGTTTCAAAACTTTCTGATTCAGAATCAGCAATTTTTCCTTCTGAAAGTTTAACATCAATATTATAAATTTTTTCCAAAACTTTTGCTGTTTTGTCCCCTAAAGAACCATCAGTATTTAAAAAATCTATGTCTTCATATTTACCTTGTCCTTTTCCATTCTTAATTATTTCATTCACTTTTTTTTGGAACGCCGCGTTTCTCGATTTATACAAACCAGAATTATAATCTGCAAAAATAAATCCTAAATTTTCTGTATTAATCTCGCCATTTGGGGCATAAACATCAATTATTTTCTTTAGATATTTAATACCATATTCTACTCCTCCTTTTTTAGTGAATAAATATTCATACATCTCTTTTTCAGTATATGTTTTACCCTCTTTTTCCGCAAGATGTAATGCTAAATCTACACTAATTTGCATAGCTCCAACAGAAGAAAGAGGTTTGTATTTATTAGGCCCATAAAGGACATAATCTTTCTCTGTTTTTATTTTTGCAACTTTATCTGGATAAAGATTACACCACATTTTTGCTAAAAAACTATCTGCATTGCTACAAACAATTTCCATATTTAATGGAGGATTTTCATTAAAACTAGATTCCTTTTCAAGAATGGTTAAAACAATTGCATAATTTTCAGAAGTTTTTTCCAAACCACTTTTATCAAAACCATTTTCAATAGCTTGTTCCCAATAACTTAATTCAGAAGAAGTTTTAGCATTTATATCTTTCAAAAATTCAAGCCCTTTTCTTAATTCTGTAGAAGAAAAATCAAAATTAGTAGAATATACTCTCAACTTTTCCCCTACATAAAGAGTTTCTCTTTTCTTCTGAGATACTATCAACCATTGAATAGCATTTTGTAATTCTAAATTTCTTGTAAAAGAAGAAGATACTTTTCCTAAAGAATCTCCTGACTTAACTATATAATCTATAGGAAGAAGATTATTTTCTTCTATATATTCTTCAGGAGAAATATAAAGATTTTTCTGATTAGGCCTAAGGACTTGGTAAATACTCCAAGCACTTCCCTCAAAAATAAAATCTTCTATCCTATGCGTATAAACTTCCTCCCCAATTTGATGGGCTATCATATGCTTTCCATTCCTTTCTCCAAGATACAATCCTACATGAGTAAATCCTTCTCCTTCAACATTAGAAAGTCTCTGAAAACTATAACCTACGTCTCTTAATGCTCCCCTAATTGGCTGATTAGAATATTTCTTAAATCCTAAAATATCTCCAGTTTTCAAAGAATCATAATCTATAAATTCAGTTTCAGTTTTTCTTCCATCATAAATTCTTTCTCCTCCAAGAGAAATCATTGAACTTGGGAAATCCCATGCATCTCCTACTACCCCCAATAAATAGCTTTTACCTCCTCCAAAAAC
This sequence comes from Candidatus Woesearchaeota archaeon, assembly GCA_964446915.1. Lineage (GTDB taxonomy): Archaea > Nanobdellota > Nanobdellia > Pacearchaeales > GW2011-AR1 > JAHILJ01. The sequence continues at coordinate 2,765 of CAYUQG010000004.1, read as the reverse complement.
ATAATTGAAAGTTTTTGTAACATATTCTGCACAAAAATAACCTTGATTAATTACTTTTGTTGAAACAGAATTATCTAAAAGATTTTGAATTCTTTGTTCAATTTCAGAACTATCTGTTGACCCAGAAATCTCTTCTATATTAACAGGAGGAGGAGATTGAGGAGAAATAAAATTCTCCAGACGAACTTGACCTGAAGAATCTGTTTCAGTACTCCCAAAAGTTGTAACTATTGAATCTTCATTTATAATTTCTATTTCTAAACCTTCTATTGGTTCTCCTGAAGAGTCAGTAAATGTAAATGTAGAGATTAAAGAATCTAAATTAAGAATCCCTTCAGAATCACTAATTCCCTCTTGTACCATCTGCACATTCAAAGAATCAATCGCTGAAGGAATTGTATCTTTCTCTATCTTTATTGTAAAAGTGTCCTGAATAGAAGGTTGTTCTAAATTGAATACAGAATCAATTGTAGATTCTTCTAAAGGAACGCACAACGGAGCAGGTTTTTCTACACATTGCTGAACCCCTACATTTAAAGAGGGGGAATCGAGAATTAAAACTTTATTTAAATTAGTTAAAAACTCAAATTCAATAACCTCTTCTAAAGAAGATGAAGAAAGCTCAACAGAAGTTTTATCTGAAACTACAAAAGCAGGCTCATAGGAAAGGACACTAAAACTAATTGTATCCATAATTTGCAAATCTCCTAAACTTTCCAAAGAAAATGATTCTTTTTTTTCAGGGTTAGTCATTTTTTGTATTAAAGATTCTTGAAAATTAAAATACTCTTTCCATTGCCCCCAATAACCAATAACTTCTTTTGCATACACTTTCCCTCTATTATTTAAAATTCCTAAAAAGGATTTTGGTGGTTCCCCAGTATTATAAACACTTAAAACACATTCAACAAAATCATTTAAACTTTTTTCATTGTAACAAATTTGATAATTTGTATTTGATTTTTCAAAAGCTCTTTTAAAAGTATTTGAAGCTCTTTTTATTTGTTCTTCAAACCCACGATAATTTTCATTAAAATCGGCACCCCCTGTATAACCCATTAACCAATCTTCACAAAGTTCATTTGCTTTTTTTCCACACCTTTTTCCATCTCCTAAACTTGTTTCTTTTTGGGCAACAGCAACGAGCAATGCTTTAAAATCATTTAAATCCCATTCTATAGGTAAATTTTCATTAGAATATTTTTCAAAAAGACCACTAAAAGGAATATATCTTTCCTTATAAGTATCACTTAATTTAATATCGGTTGCATCTGGTACAAAGAATGCATTTTTATCAATTTCATTAAATGTCCTTTCCTCTAAACTTTCTTTTCCATATTCCTCTCCAAAAATAATCGCAGCACCCTCGTAAAGATTTTTACCTTCAAGAGATTTTATTAAAAGAATATTATTTTCATTAATAGTTTGCCCCTGCCATTTTGTTTTATCAAGATTAATATTTGGAACTTCAAACCAAAAAGCAGAAACTTTTTCCACAGTTCCAGAAGAACCTTCTTCAACAATAGATAAAGAACCTCTTTCAGGAGACCATTTCCAAGAATTATCAAAATATTTAAAATAAATTATTGTTGCATCTTCTTGCTCAAAACTAAAAATCCCTTCAGAATCCATAACCACATTATTTGTGATTAATTTTCTTTTTCCAATTCCTAAAATTTTTTGAAATAAATTTCTTTCATTTTCTTCTAAAGTCCTATCAATTAAGGATTTCAAAACAACGCCATAATCTCCTGAACTTAAAAATTTCAAAAAAGCTTTATCTTCTGTAGAATAACCTTTTATTTTTTCGTTTTCAGAAGTTTCTGCAGGCAAATTAACAGCTTCAGAAAGTTTCAAACTTAATGGCCTTTTCCAATAACTTCCAGCATTATCTTGCGTATTTACATTAACCTTAAAATAACTTTCCCCATCTTTATACCTAAAAGTTTTTATATCTTCAAATAAATTTGAAACATCAAAAACAGGACTTTCAGAAAGAGAGGAAATTCTTTCTAATGCTAATTTTTCAGAATCTTCTCTTTCTTTTTCTTCCTCTTTCTGTTTCATATAATAATTCTTAGCTAACTTTCCAAAAGCATTTCCCCTTAACCAAAATAATTTTGCCTTTTGGTTGTTCAAGAAAACCTTATTAATTATTTCTGTTGACAATTTAACTTTGTCTAATAAAGAAGTCCCCTCATCTTCAATCTCTTTTACTTTTTCTACAAATTCATCATCTGTTAAATAATCTCCTTCGCTTCTTAAAACATCTACATATGTTTTTGAAACTTCTTCTAAAATTTTATCTGAAGTTTCCCACCCAACTTCAACAGCGTTCTCAATACTTTCAGTATCCAACCAACAACCAACATTTGAATCCCCACAAGAACCAACTAAAATCCATCTTGCACTCTTTGTTCCAGAAGAAGGGTCTGTTCCGGCATCAGGAGCATCTGTTGCACATATTCTTATTACACCTGAGTTATATAATGCAGGATTAATTGCTTCTTCAATTCCACTTTGAATATTCATGTTCAATGCACTATAAACACTTGCTGTTCCTGAAACACATTCTTTAACTGTTTTAATATCTTTTTGAGTTGCTTGCTCTTTTATATATTGGTCTTTCATATAATCAACAGCAAAAGAAGTTGAAACTTGCTGGAACCCGCATTCTTCTTGCCCATTCACAACAATACACATTTGCTTATAACCAGACGGTGCTGTGAAATCTTCTGTTTGAGAAGCATAATCTCCTCTTGCAA
>CAYUQG010000003.1:0-18637 GCA_964446915.1 Candidatus Woesearchaeota archaeon | reverse complement strand
ATTTCACTATACCATTGACTAAAGTTCTCGTCTTTTTTTACACTTAATCCTTCCTGTGACTTATTAGGAGCAGCAACTAAAATCTTTGATTTTTGTTCTTCTGATTTCTTTGTCATGATTGTAATTAGTTAAAATGTTTAATAAATGTTATGGGTTTTCGAAAACCCCTTCAGGTAAAGCATTGCTTTTTGATTCTTCAACAATTATATACAGGTCGTGGATTTTTATTGTGTTCCCAAATTTTTCTCTTATATCTAAAATAAATTCTCTTAATTCTTCTGGATCTTTTATTATTAATCCTATGTCAATATCCCAGTTTTCATTTCCAAGATATTTGTAAAAGTAAATTACTTTTTTGTTTTCCCTTAGGAATTTTTTTAATTCTAAATCATTCGTATTTATTTCTTTTATTTGCAGATTATACCAAGAATAATTTAGTTTTCTTATATCAATTGAAATTGTGTAACTTAAAATTATATTTGAACTTTCAAGATTTTTTATTCTTGCTTTAATTGCGTTTGCAGTTAGTTTTAATTTTGAAGAAATTTGTTTATATTCAATTCTAGAATTTTCAGATAATAAAAATAATATTTGCAAATCTATTTTATCTGTTTTCCTTTTTTCAATTTTTTGAACTTGATTTAATTTTGTTTTTCCTAAAATTTTTTTCTGAAAAATTTCTTGTTCAACATTGTTGCTAAGAATAATAAAGTTGTCCATATTTTTTCCAAACTTGTTTTTTATTTCTTGTATTACTTTTGAAAGTTGTTCTTTTGTTTTAAAGAGGATGTCAAATATAAAATTCCATTTTCCGATTATTGGACTAACATAACTTACAAATTCATGTTTAACGAGATAATTTAAAAATTCTTTTTCTTTTTGTTTTGAAATCCCTTTTAATTGAAAAAAGCAACCTGATTTTGAAAATCCCAAAGATTCAGGATTAATTATTGCGTAAAATTGTTTTATGACTTTTTGTTTTGTAAGGTTTTTTAATCTGTAATTTACAACTTCCCTACTAAGTCCGACTTTTTTTGCAAGTTGATTTACAGGAATTCTTGAATTTGAAATTAATTCTAATAGAATTTTTTCATCTTTTTTATCCATATTTACTATATTGAACTATTCTTTTATATATTTTGCTATATTGTAAAAAATAGAGAAAGAAGTTTTATAATAAGAAAGGATGTTGTTCTTTTATAATTAGGAGAAAATAAAATGCCTGTGTGTGGATTTAATGAAAAAATGTTGAAAGGTTTGACAGCTTTAACCGAAGGTTTGATTGAACATGGATTAGTTTATCGTTGTGGTAAAAACGGCGAGACAATTGAGCAAGGAATTAAAAGAGAAATTTCAGATATGGCAAGGTTAATTCCTGAACTTCATAGAATTGATGATTCTGCGAAGAGGATTATAACAGAAGGAATTGTGAAATATGCTCAAGGATTTTATATGCTCACAAGAAAAACAGGAATTGAAAATTACAAAGAAAACATTGAAAAAATTATGGATTATTTTAAGTTAATGGATTCAAAATATTATGGTGAGCTTGAAGGACAACCAGATGATATGGAAGAACTAACTAAATTTTTGAATGAAAAGGAAATTTAAAATGGCATTCTGTGGATTTAATGAGGATATGCTGAAGGGATTGGAATTATTTCATAAAGGTTTGGTTGAGCATGGAATAATTAATAGGTCTAAAAAGAAAGGTCAATCTATTGATGAAACTATTGAAAGAGAATTAAATGATATGTTAAGGTTTCAAAAAGAGATACCAAGAATTTCAAATCTTCAGATTAGGGAATTAACCCAGAATTTAACTTCTTATGCTTGCTCTTTTTATAAACTTCTTCAGGAAAAAGGGATTAATAATTATTCTCAATTAGCGGAAAATTTGGGCAATTTTTATTTTGAGATGGATAGAAAGTTTTATTCAGATTTAGAAGGGAAACCAGATGATATGAAACTACTTGCAGAACATTTGGATAAAGTTAAAATTTAAAATTAAAAAGCTGAGGAGGTGATTCGCCTCAGACGATTTCTGAGAAAATAAGAAAATGAAAACAGAAAATAAATTAGAAAACAAGTTAGAATTTGGATTAAAGGATGCTTTAATTCCTTTTAATTTCATTAGGAAAAATTGGGCAGGCAGAAAATCGAAGAATCAAAGAGAAGAAAATTATGTTTTAATTTGTGGGGTATTTCGGGGGTCATTAGCGGTGCAATCATTTTGTATTCTTTGTTCTCGCTTAATTATGGAACATTAAATTCTAAAAAGTGGTCAGAAATTCAAACCCAAAAACAAGTTCAGCAAGAAATTCAAACCCAAAAAAATTCCTATGAACTTTTACAAAAATATGATTCAGATAATAATGGTTCTTTAGATTCAGCAGAATTTTTTAATTATTATAAGGAAAGATTTGATTAAACCAACCCCACACCTTCTTTTGCAAAGTAAATATTATTTATTGTGTCTTTAAGCCAGTTTGATTCAAGTGCAAAGCCTAAGCTTTCACCCTCGCTTGTTTTAAAGTTGTTTATTCCAATTGCTTTGCCTTGTTTGTCAATTAATGGACCGCCTGAATTTCCAGGGTTCAGTGCAGCGTCTGTTTGAAAATATGCTTCAAGTCCGTTTGAACCTTCACGATGAATTGCTGAGATTATTCCTTCTGTTACAGAGAATTGAAGCCCGAGCGGGTTTCCAATCGCAATTACAGATTCTCCTATTGAAACATCATTTGAGTTTCCTAATTTTAATGCAGGATAAGTTCCTTGTATTTTTAATAAACAAACATCCATTTCAGAATTTGTTCCAATTAATGAAACCTGGTGCATTTCTCCGTCATAAGTATAGATTCCTGCACTTTTTGCATTTTCCATTACATGAGCATTTGTTACAACATATCCATTTTCTTCAATTAAAAAACCTGTTCCTTGACTTAAATCTGTTACAATTGTTACCACAGATTCTATTGCGTTTTCAATTATTCCTGAAAAATCGTCGTCAACAGAAGCTTTTAGTTCATTTAATTCTTGTTGATTTTTTTCAAGAAGCCCTTGTGTTTCATACAAGTTTTGTTCTATTAAATTAAATGATTTTTCTAATTTGATTACTGAAGAAGATAAGTCATTAAATTTTGATTGACTTTCTAATTGAAGGTTGGTTACTTTGTTGCTTATTTCATTGTGATTTAAACTTTGTTTTACAATAATCGCGTTTAAAAGAATTCCTGTTGTTATCATGAAAATTATTACAAGAGTTGTGAAACTTCCAATCATCCATTTGTGGTGTTTTTTTAATGGCATGTTTTTATCAAAATCTTAAATTATTTAAATGTAACTTTCATGTATTTTTATAGGCTCGTAGTTTAATGGATAGAATGTCCGGTTTCGGCCCGGTCGATGAGGGTTCGATTCCCCCCGAGCCTGTTTTAAAATGAACACAGAAAAAAAGAGGTTTTTGATAGCAGTGTCTGTTATGATTGGAACATGCATTGGTGCAGGGTTGCTTGGGATTCCATATGTTGCAGCTAAAGCTGGTTTTTTTGTTGCATTAATCTACATAATATTAATTGGGTTAATGATGTTAATTACAAATCTTTATCTTGGAGAAGTGTCTTTAAGAACAGATGGTAATCATCAACTACAAGGTTATGCACGGAAATACTTGGGAAAAAAGAAAAGTTATTTAATGGGATTTGCAACTATTTTTGGGATTTATTCTGCAATTGTTGCTTATTTGCTTGGGATTGGTGAAAGTTTAAGTTTTTTGATTTTCGGAAATCTCGGGCATCACATTTTGTTTGGAGTTTTATTTGGTTTTTTAATGGCAGGATTATTATGGAAAGGAATGGTCTCTGTGAAAAAATTTGAAAAGTGGGGGGTTGCAGTTATTTTGTTTTTAATCTTTTTTATTTTTTTAATCTTTTTTAAAAATTTAAATTTCAATAATTTTCTTACTTTTAATTCAGCGAGTATATTTCTTCCTTTTGGTGTTGTGCTTTTTGCAATGATGTCTTTTCATGCTATTCCTGAAATTGAAATTGTTTTGCGTCAAAATAAAAAATTGATGAAAAAAGTTTTGATTTTTGGAACTTTGATTCCTGTTTTGTTTTATATTTTATTTGTGTTTGTGGTTGTTGGGTTAAAAGGTTCTGAAACTCCTCAACTCGCAACTCTTGCTCTTGGGAAGATTTTTGTTCTTTTAGGGATTTTTACTATGTTTACATCTTATCTTTCTTTAGGGAATGCACTTCAGGAAAATTTTATGTTTGATGATAAAATGAAAAAGTTTAAAGCATGGTTTTTTGCATCTTTAATTCCAATTGGAATTTATTTAATTACTCGTTTTTTTAATATTTTTTCATTTACAAAAATACTTTCTATTGGGGGTGTTGTTTCTGGGGGAATTACTGGAGCTTTAATTTTGTTCATGGTTAAGCAAGCTAAAAAAAAGGGAACGCGTAAACCTGAATATAGTATGCCAATAAATTGGTTTATAATCGGGCTTTTTAGTTTAATCTTTTTGTTAGGTGTTGTTTATGAATTGTTTTTTTAGATAATATTTTTAAACTCTTTTTTCTTAATTGGCTTATGAGAAAATGGATGAAATTGTCTTTATTTTTTGGAATCTTTTTAATAATTAGTTTCTCTGTTTATTCTATTTTTTATATTTCTAATAATTTGAAAATTACTGGTAATGTAATTGAGCAAGCAGGTGATGGAGGAATTTCAGAACTTTCAACTTATAAACAAGGGGAAATTGTAGATTATGTTTGGGCGAATGGACAACTTTTTGCAAGAGTAGTGGAGCTACAAGATTTAGAAGTGGATGTATCTGTTGCACAGGCAAGCACATTTCTTGATTTGTCTTCGATAATTGTTAATAATGAAGAAAATGAAATTTCTGGAATTTTAAAAATGATTTTGCAGAAAAATGAAGATGGGGAGTGGATTGATGTGGAAATAGTTGTTAACAAAGAAATTTCTGTTCCAGCAGGTAACTCAATAGAATTAAACGAAGTTTGGAATTCTGTGGAAATAACTGCACAGTCTGCAGGGGATTATAGAATTTATGCAGAATTTATTTTAAAAGATGGTCAAATGTTTTCATCTCTTAAGGAGTTTGAAGTAAAATGAAAATAAAATTTGTTTTTGGTTTTTTGGTTTTTCTGTTTTTTCTATTGGTAAGTTTTGTTTCTTGTTCACAATATTTACCTTTTGAATATACTTATGATACTTCAATAAATGTAGATTCTGCTTATAGTGTGGGAGGTTCTGAATCTATGGCATTGAGTTCTGGAACTTTTTCTTTAGGTTTTCAAGATGTTTTTATTCCTGGAAGATCTGGCTTAGATATTTCTTTATCAAGAAATTATTATTCTGGAGTTTGGGATTATAGTGATTCTGAAACTTTTTCAGGAACTTTTTCTGGTGCATGGAATATTTATGGTGAATTAGAAAGACAAAGTTCTGTTGGAGTTGGATGGACAGATTATTCAATGGGAAAAGTTGTTCTTTCAAATTTGTTAGGGGTAGATGCAGGAAGAGGAAGTTTTATAGAAATTCAGGGCGGGGCAATATGAAATGCTTCCAACAACAGGTTCAGGTGGTCAAAATTTTGAAGTTAAAGGACAACCTTTATGGAAAGCAATTAAAACAACTGAAAATGGAAAACCTGTTTTTATTTTAAAATCAAATGGAATTGAATACAAATTTGAAAATTGGTTTTGTCAGCAGATAATAAGCACTGGAACAAATATTCAAGCAACATCTTTAATTAATTTTAATGAACTTGTAGAAAGCCAACATAATGAAAATGTTTTTGTTTCAGTAAACAACCAAGCATATTGTGAAGGGGATTTAACAAATATACAAGATAGATATGGAAACCAAATTAATGTAGAATATATGCCTATTCCAGAGATTCAAGGAAATCACATAATTTCGGAAAATGGTTGTCCTTCAAATGAACTTCCTTCAGAAGGTCCTTCAAATTATAATGCATTTGTTAAAGATAATTATGGTTTGATAAAAAAGATATCAGATAATTTTGGAAACGAAGTTAATTTTAATTATGATTTAAAGGTAGATGATTATTATCCAGTTGATGCATATATTGCAGGGGGTGTTTTTTCTCCTTATCTTTATTTAGTAGAATATTATGTTCTTAATAATATTAAATATAAAAATTCTGCAAAAAAAGATGTTGTTTTAAATTTTGATATAAGAAAAAGTTGTTTTGAAGGTTTTGCATTAAATAAATGTGAAGACACAGGGCAATCAATCTGCGAGGGAGAAGTTAAATTTCCATATGCTCAATCTGTTGCAAGTTCAGGGGTTTTAGGTAGAGGTGCTTTTTATTATTTAGATAATACTCAAATTTGTGTTGGAGGAAATTGTTTGCCAAAAACATATTTTGAATATAATTATTTTGGAGAATTAGAAAAAGTTATTTACTTGAAAGCAGATGAATCAGATAGATTTAATCAAGATGTTGCAGTAGAATATAAATATGATAAAGTCATGAGTAAAGCAGGACTTAAACCAGAATTTTATGATGAAACAGGGAAGGTAAATCCATTATCTTCAAGTGAATTAAGACAAATTGGTTTTAGCACTTCTCTTGGTTTCCCAGATATTGTTAGTAGATTAGATAGAAAAATTATCTATGATGGTCTTGGAAATGCATACACTACTTGGTATTTATATGGAAATGGACAGGGGAAATTTTATTCTCAAAATAATAATCCTTATGCAGATGAATGTTCTACTTGGGTAAAAAATCAGGAAAGTTACATAGAGAAGGTTGGGGAATCAGATATTCATAATTTAATAGGTTCTTCACTTTGTGCAGATACAAGAAGAACATTTGTTAATTGCCCAGATTATGAAGAATGGAGTTCTGAAGAAGGAGCAATTTATTATAGAACAATTAATGATAATTCATTTCCTTTTATAAAAAGTTGTGATGACTCTTTTGAAGATTTGAGACGAAGCCCATATGTTGTAGGTAAATATAAACAAGTTAAAATAATAAATCCAGATAATTCATATCAAATTGTTGATTTTTCTGCAAATAACGAGGATTTTAAAGAATTAACAAATAAAGTGGAGAAATCAATGAAGAATAGACCAGATGTTTTTTCTACAGGAGATTTTCTTTTTTTAACTGATTATGTTGGGAGTATTTTTTCAGGTGTTAGTTCTAATGTTAAAGAAAAACAAATTTATGATGAAAAAGGAAATTTAATTCAAGAAGAAAAAAGTTCTTATGATTTTATTCCCCGTTACGAGCTTATCAAAGAATCAAAAGAGTTTTCTAATTTTATGACTTTTTTTATGTATGCTCCTTTGACTCAGCGTATTTCTTCTATTTATTCATTAGGAAGTGTTTTAAATACTTGCGAAGAATCTTCTGACTTTGATGAGTTTTCTCTTCCAAGAAAAACAAAAGTTTATGGAGCAACAAATAGTGATTGCACGCAAGATTTAAATTTTGAAGATACCTTGGTAAAAAAAGTAGAATATAAGCATAATGTTGATGAAAGATATAAAGAAGAAATGATTTTGGATAAAGTAATTTCTGAAGAAATTTATAATTATGATGAATCAATTCTGCTTTCTAAAAAAGAGTTTGATTATGATACCAAAGGGAATTTAGTAGAAGCAAGAGTCTTTAATTTAGATAATAATGATGTGCTAACTACAAAAATAAAATATGATAATTTTGGAAATGTTTTAGATGAGCAACCTCCTGCAATAAATAATTATATTTATCATGTTCGTTATGATTCTGATAATCGGTTTCCTGTTAAAGGGTGGGACGATATTTCAAGTTCTGAGCAATCTCCTTTGTGGGAAAAAACATATTATTCAAATGGCATTTTAAAAAGTTCTTGCGATAAAAATGAATATTGTGTAATAAATTTTTATGATGATTTTGATAGGCCTGAAAGAATTGTTCAAACTGGGGATACTTATGATTATCCTTCGTCAAAAGTGGTTTATGATATTTTTAATAATAAAATAACTTCTTATACAAAAAAAGAAGATGGAAAAGAAGGAAGTGTTTTCTTTAATCCAGTTGTTGCTTTTTTTGATGGTTTTGGGAAACAAATTCAAACCAGAGTTAAAGATCCTTTTTCTTTGAAAACAATTGTTGCAAGCACTTTTTATGATTCTAAAAAAAGAATTGATTATGTTTCTAAACCTTATTTGGAAGAACAAGGAGTAAACCAGTACACAAACCCACAATGGGAAGATAATTCTAAATGGAATGCAAATTCAAATTATTATTTTTCAGCTTCGCAAAAAGATGCGTTTGGACGATTAATTAAATTAATTCCTCCTTTTGAAAAATGAAATTAAATAAATTTTTTGTTTTGATTAGTTTATTTGTTTTAATTCTTTTTTTAACCAATGTTTCTGCAGTTGGAATTAATTGTAATAATGATAATTTTGTAGAAAGATGCAAGGATTCTTGCGATAATAATCCAAATAGTTATTATTTAAATTTAGATGGCGATGCTCAAGATGCTTTGTCAAAAAATTATTTTGATTCTTGTGCTGATTTGTGCAATGATATTTACGAATCTTTTTGTCAAGGAAAAGGAAAAAGCCCTGTTAATTATTGTGCTCCTTTAGGAGATTTTGTAAAAAATTGTGGATCAGATGTTAACAAGGATGGTGTTATAAGTAGTGTAGATAATATTGGAATTTGTCAAACCGGAACAAAATATTGTCAAATTTCTTCTGACGGAAAAACAGGAATTTGGAGTGATTGTTTAGGGGCTTCTTTAAAATCTGTTGAAAACTGGTGGGTTGGCAATGGTTTTACAGGGGAATCAGGATATGTGAATTGTTTAGATGGATTAGATAATGATTGCGATGGAAAAAAAGATCAAATAGATGAAGATTGTTTCTTGGTTGATGTGGGAGAGCAATGTAAAGGAGGGGTTATGTGCAAATCTGGGCTATGTGTTGAGATAAATGGAAACGGAGTTTGTGTTTCAAAAGGACAAAATAGTTTTGGAGCTTTTTCTCTTTTTGGAAAAAAATGTAGTGATTCTATAAATTATTTTTATTCATCTGATAAAATAATTATTAAACAGGGAAACGAAATTGTTTGTGGTTTGCCTAAGAAAAAAGGAGAAAGTTGTGTTTCAGATTTTGTTTGTGAAAGTCCTTTTTTCTGCATATCAGGAATTTGTTCAGAGCCAAGTTATTCTAAAATAGATTATCTTTTAGATTCTCTAAACTCTTTGGTTTTAGCAGAAGACGAAAACGGAATCTCAAGTTTATCAAAATCAGATTCTTTTGGAAATCTTGTTTCAATAAAAAATGCATATGAAACTTCTGATGAGGCAACTGCAGAATACAAATACGATTCTTTGGGAAGGTTAATTGAAATTCGCGACGCAGAAAATCGCGTTACAACAAACAATTATAATTCGTTAGGGCAAATTATCGAAGAAAATCATCCAGATACAGGAAGAACAACATTTGAATATGATTTAAATGGAAATGTGATTAAAACAATAGATGCTCTTGGAAGAGTGATAATTTATGATTATGATACTTTGAATCGTTTGGAAAAAGTTGACTTTAAGGGAGATGGAATTTATGATATTTTATATTTTTATGATAATAATTGTAATAATGCTAAGTTAATTAATTCATGGGGTAGGGTTTGCAAGGTTGTAGATACTTCTGGAAAAACAGAATTTGTCTACGATAAAAAGGGGCAAGTGCTTGTTCTTAAAAAAACAATTTCAGGAGTTGTTTTCAAAACTCAATATAATTACGATTCTGCTGGAAATATAATTCAAATTGTATATCCAAGTGGGAGAAAAATTAATTATGAATATAATGCTTTATCTCAATTAAACAAAGTTCTTTTTGAAGATGGAAACAGTGAAAAAGTTTTGTCAGAATATTCTTATAATCCTACTGGCACTATAAAAGATATTGGGTATGGGAATTCAATTTCAACGCAGTATGATTATGATATTCGGGATAGATTAAAAACTTTAGGCACGTTGGATATTTACGAGAGAAGTTATGATTATGATTTAGTTGGGAATATTATGAAAACATATTCGGGGGTTTCTTCTGGAAATCTTGCATCTGAATTTTCTTATGATTCTCTTTACAGAATAAAAAGTAGTTCAGATTTAATTTCTGGTTCAATTCAAAATTTTGTTTATGATAAGTTAGGGAACAGAATTTCTTCTTCTAATTCTCTTGGGTCTGTTTCACAATCGTACAATTACCAAAAAAATTCAAGACAAAATGTTCAGGCTTCTTTATCAAATTTTTTAGAGTCAAGCAAATCAGATGAAGGAGGGCAAAATTTTGTTTATGATTCTGTTGGAAATTTAATTATAAATAACGGGAATGTTTATGAGTATGATATTTTAAACAGATTGATTGCAGTTAAAGATGAACAAGGAAATCTTGTTGAAAAGTATTTTTACGATTATGGGGGAAATCGTGTTAAGAAAGTTGCAGAAAGTAAAACAACAATTTATATTTATGGTTTAGGAATTGGGATTTTAGAAGAAGTTTCTTTGGTTCCTGCTTTTAGTAAATTGGATTTAGGTTTTGAAGAATCTCTTTTAAATTTAGAAGAAAATTTGGTGGAGGAAAAATGAAAAAACTAATTTGCTTTTTATTTATTTTTATTTTTTGCTTTAGTTTAATTTCTTCACTTACAGAAATTAGAGTTAAAGAAATTGAACAAACTCTTTCTCTTGCAAAATATGATAAAGATAAATATGACCGAGCTTTGTTTGTTCTTGAAGAGCAAAATGTTGAATTAAGTGGTTATCCTGAGCTAATTAAAATAATAAAAGCAGATATGAAGAGATTGGGAATCTCAGGGCATGAATCTCTTTTTCCGAAATTTAATTTATCTTTTGAAAATAATTGGTATTTTTTTATATTTATAGGAGTAATTATTTTGCTTATTTTAATAATTGTTTTTGTTTTAATTAAGAAAAATAAAAATGTGGAAGTTTAAAATGAATAAAAAGATATTTTTTATTTTAAGTTTGTTTTTTATTTTATTTAGTGTGTCGTTTGTTTCTTGTTACGAAATTCAGTATTATCACAACGACCATTTGGGAAGTCCGGTCGCGATTACCGACGAGGCAGGCGAGGTTGTGTGGAGTGCGGAATACGATGTGTTTGGCGAGGCTGACGAGTCGCAAGATGTGAACGATTTGAAATATAATGCAAAAGAAGTTGATGACACTGGTTTGATTTACTATGGCTCGCGATACTACGACCCCGACGCTGGCAGGTTTATTACAGCAGACAGCGTCAAAGGAAACTTGGTCGATACGCAATCGCAGAATCGTTATGTTTATGTAAAAAACAATCCGATGAAGTATGTTGATTTGAGGGGGGAGGAATTAGAATATGCATCTCAACAAGCTGAGAAGGGTTTTTCTTGGGTTGAAGAAATGAGCATTTATCAAGATATGAAAAATTTAAAAGGAAGAACTTTTGTTGTGGGTTCTTATTCTAATCTTTTAGAAATGGTAAATCCTAAGTCAAGATGGATTGTAGATTTCTCTTTTGCAAATACTGGGGGGGTGTCTTTTTATGGGGGATTATTTAAAAAACTTGCTTCAGGAGCCGATGAAAATAAAATTTATATCTTTTTTAATGAAATTGAAGAATACAATAGGCAAGATTATGAAAGAGTAGCAATTCATGAAGGAACACATGCACAGAATTCTCATTTAATTTTGAGTAAAAACTCTGACGTTTCAAAGAGTTTTATTCGGTTTTTAGAAATATCTGAAGAATCTAATAAATTTTTAGAGGAAATAGTAACAGTTGGAAGAACTTTGGATTACTTAGTTGAGAATAATTTTCCTAAAGAAATAATTAAAAAATCACAAGATTATTTTATGTTTAATTATAATAGATATTATGTAAGCCGGAAGGGAGATACTAATTTCCTTCCAGAGGGGAATATGAATCACCCCCTATCTAAAGATATTATAAACGGGATGGTTGAAGGGTATTATAACAAATATTCTCCGTGTAGTGAATGGGAGCACAGGCTTGTTAAAGAATATTATTCTGAATGATTTTTAACAATAAGGGTTTTTCAAAAACTTTAGGAAATATTTTCCTTCACAAAAACATTTTTAACACCTTTTATCGTGTTCTTTAAATGAAGTTAAATGCAAATCTTGGCGATTATGTTGAAACTATATGTAAATTAAAAAAGCAGAAAATTTATAAACTTTACAATATTAAAATTAATACTTTAAGTCCCCGGTATCTTCTTTTGAACATGCCGGGCTTCATGTTCTTTTTTGGAGGTTTTTTATATGAAAAAAGCAATTATTTTTTTTGATGCAAATAATTGGTATCATAATCTTAAACATTGGTTTAAACCAAGTAGTATTAATATAAATAAATTATCAGATTTTATTTTAAAGGAAAAAAGTTTAGAAATTGTTGAAATTCGTTGGTACGCTTCTATGCCAAATAGGGAAGATAATGAATTAATATACAAGAAACAAAGGGCTTTTTTAGGGCATTTACAAAAACAAGGAGTTAAAATTATCACAAGAAAACTGCAAAAACTATCCACAAAAGAACTAAAGAAAAAAAGACAAGATTTTATTGAGTCTTGGGATTTGTGTGAAATTTGTAAACCAATTGTTGAAGAAAGTTTTTTAGATGTTTCTAATTTTAATCAAAAAGAAAAAGGCATAGATGTTTGGATTGCAATTGATATGGTTAAAGAAGCAATAAAAGAAAATATTGATTGTGCTGTTTTAATTTCAGGGGATGCTGACTTTGTTCCTGCATTTAAACTGATTAAAGAAATTGGAAAAGATGTTTTAAGTTGTTCTGTTCCAAGAGGATACTCAAATGAATTAAGGCAAAAATTTCCATATTTAATTTTGAAAAGGGAAATGTTAACTAAATGTTTAAAGGATTATAAATTATGAAATTCAATGCAAAACCAGGAGATATTGTTGAATTGCATTTAATGCATGAAATTTATGAAGGAATTTTACTTGAAAGTTCTGAATCTGGTATTGTTCTTTTGAAACTTGATTCAGGATATAATATTGGTTTTAAGAAAAAGGAAATTTTAGAAATAAAATTAATTGAAAAAGCAAAAGAAAAACAAGAAACTTTTGATTTGAAAAAAGATTCTTCAAAACCGAATATTGCTATGATAATTACAGGAGGAACAATTGCTGCAAGATTAAATCCTCGAAAGGGGGGTGTTGATTGGCTTGATACTCCTGAAAGTTTATTTAAATTTTACCCAGAGTTATTTGAAAAAGTAAATGTTTTGAAAGTTGAAGTTCCATTTATGAAAGCTTCTGAAGATATGGATTTTAGAGATTGGCAAAAAATTGCAAGAACTTGTGAAAAACTTTTGAATGATTCAAATATTCAGGGAATTATTGTGACTCACGGAACTGATTTTTTACATTATACTGCTTCAGCATTGTCTTTTTTCCTCGGGAAAGTGAATAAACCTGTTGTGTTAACATATTCTCAGCGAAGTATTGATAGAGCTTCAAGTGATGCGAATTTAAATTTACAATGTTCTGCTCTTGCTTGTATTTCAGATATTGCAGAAGTTATGCTTGTGGGTCATGCTAATTCAGATGATGATTTTTGTTTTGCAATGAAAGGAACTAAAGTTAGGAAATTGCATACTTCTCGAAGAGATGCGTTTAAAGTTATTAATGATAAACCTTTTGCAAAAATTTATTCTGATAGAATTGAAAAAATTTCAGATTATACCCTGAAGGGCACAAGTAGTTTGCGAAATAAACACTGCTCAGTGTATACCCGAAGGGCACAAGACCCCAAAACATTGAATAAAGGGGCAAAAGTTAAAGCAGATACAAAGTTTGAGGAGAAAGTTGCTTTAGTTAAATTTTATCCTGGGCAATCACCTGATATTTTAAATTATTATGTTAAGAATAAGTATAAGGGAATTGTTTTAGAAATGGGTGCTTTGGGACATGTTTCGACTTCTCGTTCTAGAAATAATTGGGTTAGAAAATTGAAAGAAGTTATTAATAAAGGTTTGATTGTTTGCGGGGTTTCACAATGCATTAATGGAAGAGTTGATCCTTTGGTTTATTCAAATGGAAGAGAAATTTTAAAAACAGGTGTTATTTATTTGAAAGATATGTTAGCTGAAACAGCTTTTGTAAAACTTGGGTGGGTTTTAGGTCATTCTGAATGGGCAAAGAGTAAGGAAAAAATTAAAGAGAAAATGTTATATAATTTTGTTGGTGAATTTAATAATAGGTTGGAAGAATAATTATTTTCTTTTTTATTTAATTTTCTTTTCAATTCTGTTAAGTTGCTTTTTGACATCTTGTATTTCTCTTTCAGATTTTCTGTTTACTGCATAATCATATTCTGCTCGTTGTCTATCTTTTTGCGCTTCTCGGTTTTGGCTCATAAGAATTACTGGTGCTTGAATTGCTGCAATGCACGACAATACTAAGTTTAATAAAATAAATGGATAAGGGTCCCAGGCATTTACCCAAGCATATATGTTGGCACATATCCATAGTACTAATATAATTAAAAAGAATATTATAAAAACCCAACTTCCTGCCCATTTTGTAAGTTTATCAGCAGCCCTTTGACCAAAAGTTGTAGGCAAAATATTTGGGTGAAGAATATTTTTCTTTTTATCTTTAATCCTTTTCACACTCTTTTCCATATGTATTTATGTTAAATTCTTTTTATAAATTTTATTGATTTTGTTTTAAATATGTTGTAACTTAAGGGGGGTTATATATCGAAAGGTTTAAATATGTTTGATGTGTTTGAGTAATTATGAATTATATACCAAAAATATTATCTCAGGAAATACGGGATAAAATAAAATATTTGAATGAATTTTCTAAAAAGAACTCTGTAAGATATCAAAGAGATTTGGTGGGGAAAAGAATGGAAAAATGTGCTTTAGAAAAAAATGCAATGATAAATTCATATAGATTAGAGCATGATTCTGCCAAAGTCCCCCACAATATTCCTAGAAATGGGGAAAAGAAAATTATTAAAGAGGGAATTAAAAATTTGAAAAATGCTTTTTGTTGGGGAGGACAAAATTTAGATTTAAGTAGGATTGATAAAAAATTTATAGAAGGCTTAAATTATCGTATTGTTCCTGAAGTTTATCCTTCTGGAGAAGTAGAATATCCTCATACAAGTTCAAAACTTTTTGGAGCTAGTGTTTCTCCTCCAGATCCTTATAAAATTCAAAAAAAAGAATTTCCAACATTTTTTAATGCTCTTAGAAATAACTCTAATACTTTTGATTCAATACAACAAATGGAAGTTGCTATTTTTTCCCATTTTCATTTAGCAAGAATTCATCCTTTTTATGATGGTAATGGTAGAACTTCAAGAGTTTTACAAGATTTAATTTTGAAAAGTTACAAAATACCTCTTCCAATTATAAATCCTGGCGAAAGAAATACTTACTACCTTTTTTTAGATAGGGCTATAAAAGATTGGAAAGAAAAAAATAATTGGGCCCTTAACTCAAAGATTACTGAAGGAGAAAGAGATTTTTATAATTTCATGGCTGGGAAAGTTAATGTTTCTTTAGATTGTCTTTTAGAGAAACTGTTTTAACCACACAAATTTAATAAACACTCTTTCTTTTCTTTATTCATGGAAGAAATTGATTATGAAAAGTTGCAGTTCAAGGCAGGATTGGAAATTCATCAGCAGTTAGATTCGCATAAGTTATTTTGTAATTGCCCTTCTGTTTTGAGAAAAGATGAGCCAGAATTTGTTGTGAAAAGAAAACTTCACGCTGTTGCGGGTGAGAGTGGGGAAATTGATGTTGCTGCTTTGTATCAAAAATCTTTGGATAAAGAATTTGAATATCAAGGTTATGATACAACTTGTTTGATTGAACTTGATGAAGAACCGCCGTATGAAATAAATGAGCATGCTTTAAAAATCGCATTGCATATTTCTTTTTTATTAAATTGTGAAATTGTTCCTATAACTCAGATTATGAGGAAAACAGTTATTAATGGTTCAAATACTTCTGGTTTTCAGAGAACTGTTTTGATTGCACGTGATGGTTATATTAAAACAGAATTTGGAAAAGTAGGAATTGAATCTATTTATCTTGAAGAAGATGCTGCGCGGATTGTAGAGAGAACAGATAAAAAAGAAATTTACCGATTAGATAGGTTAGGAATTCCTTTGGTTGAAATTGTAACTGCACCTGATATTAAAAACTCAGAACAAGCAAAATTAGTTGCATTACAAATTGGAAATATTTTACGAAGTTGCGAAGTTAAAAGAGGAATTGGGACAATTCGGCAAGATATTAATATTTCTATTAGAGGGGAGAACCGAGTTGAGATTAAAGGAATGCAAGATATGGATATTTTTTTAAAAGTTATTGAAAATGAAGTTTTGCGTCAGGAAAAATTATCAAATTTTAAAAATCCAACAGAAATGGAAGTTCGTAATGCTCAAAAAGATTGTTCTACAAAATTTATGCGTCCTTTGCCTGGTTCGTCGAGAATGTATCCTGAAACAGATTTGCCTTTGCTAAAAATTTCAAGAGATTTTATTAATAGTGCTAAAAAAACTTTACCTAAACTTAAAAAAGATGTTGAAGATGATTTGAAAAAAGAAGGACTTGACCAAGAAATGATTAAGTTGTTGTTTAAGCAGAACAAATTAGAATTGTTCAAAGAACTTTTGAATTTAGTGAATAAACCGAAGCTGATTGCTAAAATGATTTTGATTTATCCTAAGGAAATTTCTAAACATTTAAAAATTGATTTGGAAAAAATTGAGAAAAAACTTGATGAAAACTTTTCAGATGTTTTGTTTAAGTTGAAAAAGAAAAAAATTTCAGAAGGGCAGATTAAATCTGCTTTGGAAGAAGTTGTTCAAGGCAAGGGAATTGAGTTTGAACAAGTTGATTCAAATGTTGTTGAAGAAAAAGTGCAAGCATTGATTAAAGAAAAACCAGGACTTTCTGAAAAAGCTTATATGGGTTTAGTTATGAAAGAATTTAAAGGGAAGATTGGTGGTAAAGAAGTTATGGAAATTATTAGAAAGTTTTTGGGGTAATTCTAAAAGAGTAACTATGGAAAAGTTTTTAAAGTATTCTTTTGTAATAGTTTTAACTAAAAAGTAGTATTAAGCTACTAAAGTAGTATAAAATAAGATGAAAACTAAATTAAGTGTAACAATTGACGAGGAAAAAATAGAATTAATAGAGCATGTTCTGAAAAAAGGTTTGTTTAGAAGCAAATCTCATATTCTTGAATTTGCATTAACTAAATTTTTGGAGAAAGAAAATGAAAGAGCATAAGGGCGTTTATCAAAATTCAACTGAATTAATGAATTTAGCAGGACAATCTTTTTACATGAATGATTTTGTAGATGCTTGTCTTTATGGAAGATTAAATTTATTTTTGCAAGGAGATACAGGTTCAGGTAAGACACAACTTGCAAAAGACACTATGAATTATTTTCCAGATAAATCAATGTTTATTCTCGGAAGAAATGATATGGACACAAGAGAATTATTTCAACAAATTAATTTAGAAAAATTAAGAACAGGAAACTCAAGTCAAGAATTAAAAGAATTAACGTCTAAAATTAAAACAAATTTATTTGTAGTAGATGAACTCCCAAATTGTGTTCCCGTTGTAAGAGCACAATTATTTAATTTATTTGACGGATTTATTGAAATAAATGGACAAACATATCCAATTGGAAATGGATATTCGGTCGGAATTGCAACAGGAAACCTTGGGCAGAAATTTACAGAATCTTCAAACGATTTAGGAAGAGCTTTGAAAGATAGAATGCATGTTACTATTGATACAGATTATTTTAAGCCAACAGCTTGGGATACTTTTAATATTCTTTCTAATAATACAAATCCGAGAGTTGATTTCACACAAAATTTTGAAAATGGAGATTTGGAAAAGAAAATATTAATTGCACACAACGAAGTAACTTCAAAAGAAATTCCTTTTGAAAAATTATTAATTGCAAATTATTTGATTCATGGATTAGATTATGCGAATATTGGTGGAAAAGAAACAACAAAAACAAAATTAAAAGATGCTTGGCCAAATGCAATTACAAATCATGGACAAGGTTCTGATGAAGCTTTGGTTTTGCCTGTTTCACCGAGGGCAGCAAAATCAATTTTAAGGTTATCTCAAGCATTTGATTATATTGCTAAAGAAAAAGGAGTTTCAGAAAAAGAAATTCAAAGTGCTTATCTTTGTTCAATGATGCAAGCATACAAATTTGTAGGAGCTTATTCAGGAATTCTAAATGATTTGGCAGTTAGGGAAAAATATGGAAACGATAAATACTCTGCTCTTGACGCGATTATTGCAACAACCCAAACGCAATTCCAAGAAAAAGAAAAAGCAATTGTTTCTGGAATTGGAATGATAAATGAAGGAAAAAAATACAAAAAAGTTTTAGACCAATTTAATGGAAGGTGGGGTTTTATGAAAAACTTTTTTGAAAATGCTCTTGAACAAAATTTGAAACAACTAAAATGAAATTCATATACAAAGGAACAGATGGAACAAAAGAACTAAAAAGATTTCTT
>CAYUQG010000002.1:2755-19788 GCA_964446915.1 Candidatus Woesearchaeota archaeon | reverse complement strand
TGATAATTCTTGCATTAATTATTTCTTGGGAAGGTTTTAGAATTGTTTGGAAAAAATGGAGAACGTGATTTTTATTTTTTCTTAAGAATCACTTCTGTGTGAGGGTATGCAAAATCTACATCTTTTTCTTTTGCAAACTCTTTGAAAATTCCTTTAGTTATCTCACTTGAAAGTTTTATTCTTTCACCAATTTTAACATAATATTTTAATTTAATATCTATTCCAGAATCGTTAAAAGAAACTTGAACATCTTTTTCTTTTGAGTTTTTTCCAGAAGAGACCTCTAAAACTTTTTCTGCAACATCCTTACATATTTTTATTGCTTTTTCAAGATTACTTTCATAAGTTACTGAAATTTTTATCTCATCTAAAACATATTCGTCTTGGAAAGTATAGTTAATTATATTTTGCTCAAATAAAATAGAATTTGGTATCATTACCACTCTTCCAGAAACTTCCTCGCTGTTTATAGTTCCTCCAACTTCTTTTAAATAAATATGGGTCAATGTTATGTCTGTAACATCTCCTTTTATTCCATTTAAAGAAATTCTATCTCCTATTCTAAAAGGTCTTTTTACAACAACCATTATCCAAGCAGCTAATCCTGTAATTGGCCTTTGCAAAGCCCACCCAATTGCTGCACTAAACAAACCTGCACCAATTCCAAAAGCAAGAAGATTTCCAGAATAATGGAAAAGAATTATTGCTAAAAAAATAATTATAAAAATGTATGAAATTACATTTGAGAATATAATTACGTTGTGCTTCATTATTTTTGTTTTAACATTTTTCAATAATTTTCTTTTAATAAAAAAAATCAAAAAGAAATAGATTATAAAAACCACAAGAACTAAAATTAAAGTTTTCAAAAGAGGAGTGTAAGTGATATTTAACATACATAAAAAGAGTTAAACTAATTTATATATCTTGCTTTTGAACTAAGAGGATTACCAGAAGGTTTAGTAAAGGGTGTTAAAAAACTAATCACTTCCCAATCTCCCCTGTCTTCTTATAATCTAAATATAATTCATCGAGAATTTTAAGAACTTCTTGACGAGATTCTGCTTTGCCGAGTCCTTTCCAGTCGAGAACTGCGAAGTCAACTTCTTCTTCTGTATTGTCCATTGCTTGTTGAATCATTTCTTTTGTTATTGGAATTGAATAGCTTGGAATTACATGAGCGATTGCAACATTTGAATTAAGTTGAAGCTTATTGAAATTTGGACAATAATGTGGTCCTCCAATTGCAATCGCAACTTCTGCATAGGGGTTTGGTTTGAATTCCTCAATTGTGTCTCTAATTGTTGTTGCTATAACAAATCCTGCTTTTCTATCAACCCATTGGGTTTCTGTTGAGCCGATTTCAATAAACAAACATGGCTTGTCAATCAAAGGACCATGATGCGTTGCTTCTAAAGTTATTTTATAATCTTTCAAATGATATTGTTCTGAATTTTTGCTCAAGTTTTCAAACATTTTTTTCTGGAACAAAGCTGAAGCTCGGCAAACTTTTCCAGAAGTTCCACCATATTCTGCAATTCGCCAGTTTCCTGGAGCGTGAAGTGAAAGTGTTTTTTCTTTACTTTCTGATTCATGCTTTGAAGCGAAAATCACAAAATCATATTTATTGATTTTTTCTAAATCTAAATTCTCTGTAAAAATTATTTCCTTGTCAATTAAATAAAAATCAAAATTAGGCTGGTCAGATGAAAAAGCTGACAAAACAGGATTCTTTCTGAATTCTGATAAATGTGTTGTTATATTTATTCCTGCCTTATCTTGCTTGCTTGCAACTATTAAGAATTTTTTATACATGATTTGATAAAGAAGCTTTAGATTTTAAATATTTGTGCTGTTTATGATTACTTTAATTTGTCTCGCTCTTTATCAGTCACAAGATTAATAGGAATTATTGGATATTATTAATTTAGAAATATATTTTAGTTGCCATATTAATTTATTACACGAGAGTTAGCAAGTGTAATTGTATTGTTTTAATTTAAGATTCTATTTTACAAAAATATAAAAACGCCCACTACTTTTTTTAAACATGCAAGAAATAATTAAATTGCTGTTTGGAGTTTTAGTTTTGATTTTAGGAATTCCTATTGGAAATCTTCTTGCTAAAGTTGCAAAAGATGAATTGAAACAAGGTCGGAAATGGTTTAAGTTAATTGTGAACTTGAGTTTGCTCGGAGGATTAATTGGTTTGATAATCTCGAATGATGTTTTAATGTTCGCCTTTTTCTTTATTGCAATTGTAACTAGTAGGAGTTTGATTTCTAAGAAGTAATGTAATTCTTAGATAATGGTAACAAACAAAAGATTTAAATACTTAAAATGTCTAAAAAGATTATGAAAAATATAGATAACTTATTCAAAAACTTTTCATTAAAAGTTGTTTTACCTTTGCTCTTACTTGTGAGTTTAGCAGGTTGTGGGAAAAAATATGTTTCAAATATGAAAGATTATACTGCTGACTTTTTGGGAAACCAAGACAATTATGTTACAAGAAATGAAAAAAAATTTGTAAAGAACTTAATGAAAGAACTAAAAAAAGAACCTCAAAATAAAATTTATGTTCCTTTTACTATTAATAAAAAAGGGGAATTTGATTTATCTAATACAATTAGCTTTAGAGATTCTGTTCCAGAAAGATATGAAAATTTTTCGGTTACAGAATATAGCCCTGGGTTTTCTGAAAGAGAACTTAAAATAATGGCTTTCTCTGGAAGAAAATTGCCTCCGAATAGAACATGGACAGAAAAAGATTTTATAGAAAATAATTTTGGATACAAGGAAATTGATCAAAATGGGGAAATTTCAGGAACTTATCTTTTAACAGAAAAGGGAATGAAAAAAGTAAATTAACTCACCTTCTTTTTCCGAAAATTCTTAGAAGTAATAAAAACATATTTATGAAATCAAGGTAAAGTTTCAAAGCACCAATAATTGCGAATTTTTCTATTTGTTTTCCTTGTAAAGATAGAGAAATCTTTTTCAACCATTGATGATCATAAGCTGTTAAACCTGCGAAAATTAAAATTCCTATAACTGAAATTAATAAATCAAAGCCAGAGTTTTTCCAAAACATATTCACAATCATTGCAAGGATTAAGCCTATCAAAGCCATGAAAAGGAATTTTCCCATTGCTGACAAATCTTTTTTTGTAACAAACCCTAAAACCCCAAGTGCCCCAAACATTATTGCTGCGATAAAAAATACAGAAACCACAGAAATACTTGTGTAAACTAATAAAATAACTGAAATTGTGATTCCATTTAAAATTGAATAAATTATGAAAAGTGTTTTTGCTGTGCTGAGGGAAATTTTTTGAAGGCGCGCACTTAGAACAATAACTAAAACAAGTTCAGCAATTATAAAAACAAAAATAAGAGGACTAGCAACAACAGACATTAATAATTCTGAACTTGAAACTAACATTGCAAAAACTGCAGATAAAATCAGACCAAGAAACATCCAAAAATAAACTCTGCTGAAAAAGTTTTTAGTTTTAGCTTTAACTTTAGTTTCCATAAAATGAACTGGGAAATGTTGTTTTTAAGGTTTTCAAGAAGTTATAAAAACTCTTTTTTCTCATTATTCCCATGTTATACTTAATAGGACTTGGATTGAATTATGATGGAATTTCTGAATATGGATTAGAAATTGCTAAAAGATGTAAGAAGGTTTATTTGGAAAATTATACTGTGGATTTTCCATATTCATTGCAACAATTAAAGGACGTGATTGGAAAAAATATTGCTCTTGCTGATAGGGATTTTATTGAAAAATTTGAAATTATTGACCAAGCAAAAAATTGCAATGTTGCTCTTTTAATTTATGGTTCTCCTTTGACTGCTACAACTCATATAAGTTTAATTCAAGAAGCAAAATCATCTGGAATAAAATATCAGATTATTTACAATGCTTCTATTTTTGATGCTATTGGAGAAACAGGTTTGCAGTTGTATAAATTTGGCAAAATCGCAAGTATACCTGCTTGGAAAAAAAACTATGAACCAGATAGTTTTATGGAAATTGTGAAACAAAATTTAGCTTCTCAAACACATAGTTTGATTCTTATTGATATTGGACTAGAATTTCCAGAAGCATTAGAGCAATTAGAAAAAGCTGCAAAAAAACATGATTTGAAATTAAAAAAATTAATCATTTGTCAAAAATTGGGCACAAAAGAACATAAAGTTCTTTATCGAGATTTTGAAGAAATGAAAACTTTCACAGGAATTAGAAAACCTTATTGTTTGATTATTCCAAGCAAATTGCATTTTGTTGAAAAAGAATTTTTGGAAGGGTTATAATAAATTTTATTGATAAAAAGAAGAGGGATTTCCAAATAAACTAAAATAAACAATTTCTTGAACTTCTTCAAGATGAGAAGAACCTGAGAATAATAAACCTGTATCTATTTCATTGATTGCAAGAAAAATAGGATTTTTTAAAGAAGTTGCTAATTGAGCATCATAAATTTTTCTTTTTTCAGGAGTCAAAGTAATTAATCTTTCTTGTATACTTCCATTTCTTACATTACTTTCTAAATTCAACATCTAAATAATTCAAGTTCTTTCTTTTTAAAGATTTGTGTAATATAAACATTATTTTTATAAATCACTTATTCGTGATTAAAATATGTATGATTTTAAAGAAATTGAAAAACAGATATTAAAATTCTGGGAAGATAAAAAAATATTTGAAAAACTTTGTAAGAAAAATAAAGGGAAGAAAAAATGGAGATTTATAGACGGACCAATAACTGCAAATAATCCTATGGGAATTCATCATGCATGGGGTAGAACTTACAAGGATTTATTCCATAGATTTAAAGCAATGCAAGGTCATGAAATGCGATACCAAAATGGATTTGACTGCCAAGGACTTTGGGTTGAAAGAGAAGAAGAAAAATCTTTGGGTTTAAAAAATAAAGAAGATATTGAAAAATTTGGCATTCTAAATTTTGTAAATGCGTGCAAAAAAAGAGTTGAAAAATTTTCAAAAGTTCAAACAGACCAATCAATAAAATTAGGTTACTGGATGGATTGGGATAATTCTTATTATACAATGAGCAATCAAAATAATCTTCATAATTGGCATTTAATAAAAACTTATTTTGAAAAAGGTTGGCTTTACAAGGGAAAAGATGCAGTTCCTTGGTGTTGGAGATGTGGAACAGCAAGTTCAAAACATGATATTTCCACAGAAGGTTACAGAGAAGTAACACACAAAGCATTGTTCATGCAATTTCCTATCAAAGGAAAATCAAATGAATATTTTTTAATTTTCACAACAACTCCTTGGACTGTTCCTGCAAATGTTGCAATTGCGGTTAATGAAAATATAAATTATGTTAAAGTAGAAAATGAAGGGCTGTTTTATTGGATTGCTGAAAAAAGAGTTCAAGAACTTGAAGGAGATTATAAAATTATTGAAAAAAAGAAAGGGAAAAAACTTGAGGGAATTGAATATATAATGCCATATGCTTCATTAGAAGTTCAAAAAAATTCTCCACATAAAGTTTGTTTATGGGATTTAGCTTCTGAAGAAGAGGGAACCGGAATTGTGCATATTGCTCCTGGATGTGGTGCAGAAGATTTTGATTTGGGAAAAAAAATAGGATTACCTGCAATATCCCCTTTAAATGAAGCTGGAATTTACGACGAAGGCTATGAACAATTTAGTTTAAAAAAATATTTTGAAGTAAATAAAGAAGTATTAGAAGATTTGGAAGCAAGAAGATTTGTATACAAAATAGTTCCTTACAAACATAGATATCCCCATTGTTGGAGATGCGGGGAAGAACTTGTTTTTAGATTAGTTGATGAATGGTATATTAAATGTGAGGAGATTAAACAAAAATTAATTTCTGAAAATGAAAAAATTAAATGGTATCCTGAATATGGAAAAATTAGGCAAAGAGATTGGTTTAATAATATGGGAGATTGGTTAATTTCAAGAAAAAGATATTGGGGATTGCCACTTCCAATTTGGGAATGTGTATGTGGGAATGTTGAAGTTGTTGGAAGTTTAAAAGAACTTAAAGAAAAAGCTGTTGACAAAAAAAAGGTTGAAGCTCTTTCTGAAATTCATCGTCCTTGGATTGATGAAATAAAATTGAAATGTTCCAAATGTAAAAAAGAAATTGGAAGAGTCAAAGATGTTGGAGATGCTTGGCTCGACGCTGGGATTGTTCCTTTTTCAACTTTAAATTATTTGGAAAATAAAGAATATTGGAAAAAATGGTTCCCTGCAGATTTAATTTCTGAAAATATGCCCGGGCAATACCGTGGATGGTTCAATGCATTATTTTGGGCAAGTGGAACCTTGACAGGAAAAGCTCCTTTCAAAGCATTATTTGGATATGAAACTTTAAAAGATGAAAAAGGAGAAGAAATGCACAAAAGCAAAGGGAATGCAATTTGGTTTGATGATGCTCTTGAAAAAATAGGTGCAGATGTAATGAGGTTGATTTATTGTTTACAAGATCCTTCTTCAGAATTAAAATTCGGTTTTAATATTGCAAAAGAACCAAAAAATAATTTAAATATTTTTTATAATATTTCAAAATTAATTGTAAATGAAAAAGGCACAAATGTAAAATCTATAGAAGACAAATGGATTTTATCAAAATTGAACAATCTTATAAAGAGGGTTACTGAAGAGCTTGAAAATCTTCATCCACATTATGCTTCTCGAGCTTTACAAAATTTTTGGTTGAATGATTTAAGTAGGGGCTATATCCAGCTTGTACGAGATAGACTTTCCACAGAAGATAAAGCTGTAAAATTTGTTTTGAAAGAAATTTATTTGACTTTAATAAAACTATGTGCCCCTTTTATTCCTTTTATCACTGAAAAAATTTGGCAAGATTTGAAGGAAAAGAAAATTGTTGATAAAGAATCTGTTCATCTTTTAAAATGGCCAAAATCTAATGAAAAAGAAATTAATAACAAACTAGAAAAAGAATTTGAAGAAATGTTTCTGGTTTTAGAAGTAGGCTTAGCAGAAAGAGACAAACTACAAATTGGCTTAAAATGGCCTTTAGCAAATGCAGAAATTTATTGTGAAAATAAATTAAATAAAAACTTAGAAGAAATAATTTCCCGACAATTAAATGTAAAAAATGTTAAAATAAAAAAAGGGGAAAAAATAAAAGTTGAATTAGATGAGAAAATAACCTCTGAACTTGAAGCAGAAGGGTATGCTCGAGAAGTTTCAAGAAAAATTCAAGCATTTAGAAAAAACCTTGGACTTATTCAAACAGAAAAAATTGAAACGTATTTAATCGTCGATGAAAAGTTTAAATTTATTTTAGAAAAAGAAAAAAAACTTTTGAAAGAAAGAACAAATTCAAGAAAGTTAGAGATTGTTACAACTGATAAGGAAAGATTTAAAAACAAAACTAACTTTAAAATTAAAGATAAAAAAGGTGAAATTGCCATTGTTATTTCCGGTAAATAGCACTTATATTTACCATTTTAGAAAACAACAATCTTTAAAAATAAAGATTCCCACATAAAAACATAAAATGATAATAAAAGAAGAATTTTTGAGCAGGTTAAGAAAAATATTTGATTTAAACTTGTATGAAGTAAAAGTTTGGACAGCATTGCTATCTAGGGGGACTTCTACAGCCGGGGAATTAAGCAATATTTCTGATGTCCCACGTTCAAGAACATATGATATTTTGGAAAGCTTAGAAAAAAAAGGATTTATTGTAATGAGGCTTGGTAAACCAATTAAATTTATTGCTTTAAAACCTGAAGAAGTTGTGGAAAGAGTTAAAAAGAATTTATTTGTTAATGCAAAAGAAAAATCTCAAAGACTTGAAAAATTAAAAGGAGACAATGTTTTAGAAGAGTTAAGCACATTATTTACAAAAGGCGTGAAATTTGTTGAGCCCTCTGAACTTTCTGGAAGTTTAAAAGGAAGACAAAATTTGTATAATCATTTAGATATGATGATTCGTGATGCAGAAAAAACAATTACAATTATTACAACAGCAGAAGGACTTAATAGAAAACTTGAAGCTTTAATGCCAAGTTTAGAAAAATGTAAGAAAAGGGGTGTTGTAATTAAAATTGCTGGACCAATTGACAAAAATAATTTACAAGTTGCAAAAGATTTATCCAAAGTTGCAGAAGTTAGAAATTTAACAAAAATAAAAGCAAGATTTGTAATTATTGATTCAACTCAATTAATGTTTATGCTTTTAGATGATGAAAAATTCCATCCTAATTATGATTTAGGGATTTGGCTTAATACAAGTTTCTTTGCTCAAGCATTAGAACAATTATTTGAATTAGCTTGGAAAGATATGAAAATTGTAAAATAAAACAACAATTCTTAAAAAGAGCATTTATTTAAAAAGAATATGACACGTAGTATTGCCTTTAAAATTCCTTTTGTAAATGAAAAAACTCCTACACTTTCAAAAAAAGAAATTTTTGCTTTTTTACCTGAATCTATTGGAAGAATTCTTAATTCCTCAATGTTCAATAAAATGCAATTCATAAAAAGTGCTTTAAAGGAATATGAAAAAAGTGGTTCAAAAATAAATGTTCATCAGGCAATTGAAATTTATGAACGATTTTTAGATATTCTTGTTGAAAGAAATTTTTGTATAGTAAGCGGGAATTATTATTACCCATTGCCTCTTCAAGAAACACCAAAAGCTTAGTCAACTTATTTTTAAAAAAATTTAAATAGGGTTCTTACGTATAAATTTTGAAAGGAGGTAAAAATGAACGCTGTAGAAATTTTAGCACTAATCTTTGCAATAGCAGTAATTCTTAAGATGTTGATGATTTTAATCAGTAGGAAATCTTGGGAAGGATTTGCTAAATGGATGTACAAAAAACCAGCTCTATTATTCATAATCGAATTAATTTTAGCTATCCTTGTCTTCTATTTTTTAATTGTAAAAGGTGGTTTAGCAATTACAACAATAATGGCTTGTGTTCTTTTAGGTGCTTTATTAACAGGAATGAGTTTTGCATTTTTCACAAAAGAATTGTCTCCTATGATTAGCAAAATTATGAAGGCAAATGTTTTGAAAAAAGCTTGGTTCCTTATGTTAATTTGGCTTGCACTTGTTATTTGGGTTTTAATTGCTTTATTTTGATTTAATTTATTTAATTTTTCTTTTTTATATTTTTTAACAACCCAAAAACCTTAAATATCCTCATTCTTCTTTAAATTCGTAGACTAGGTCAGCGGGATAGTCCTCCGCTATTTGCAAACGGACTTTAGGCAGACTGCGAGAGGGGAGTGATGAGTGCGTCAAAAGGTCTTTGTTCGGACGTTGACGTTTTGTCTGCTTTGATCTTGCATTTACGAACCGGGTCAGGCCTTGATCGGAGCAGCCCTAAACATTTGTTAAGGTGCTTAGCAGGTCGCAAAACTGAGGAAGAATAAAGGTAGCTTTTTGGTTATCTCTGAGCAAACCTCGAGTCTACAATAAAAAGAACCTGCTGGTTCTTTTTCTAAAAGAAGGCTCTTTTTTTAAAATTCCAATTCTGCAAAAATAGGATAATGGTCAGATGCTATTTCTGTTAATCTATTCTTTATAATCCCTGAACTTAGAACTTTAAATTCTTTTGAACAAAAGATATAATCTATTCTCATTAAATTATTGCCAGAAAGTTTTGTATGATAGGAATAATCTTTCTTTTTATTTTTTTCTTTATATGTATCGATTAAATCTTGCTTGAGAAGAAATTTTATAGTTTTTGCCTTAAGTATTTCTTCAACAATTTTTTTTGCTTTTTGTTTATCTTTTAATTTTCTAGAAAAATTTTTTAGCAGTTCATTCTCATTATAATTATCTTTGGGAGATATTGCATTAAAATCCCCTGCGACTATGAATGGGTTCTCTTTCCGCTTTATTAAGTCTTTAAATAAACTTTCTTTTTCTTGAGGGGTGTTATGGGGATTTGGGTGTATAACATCTATATTAATTATTTTATTCCCAATTTTTAATGAGGTTTTTATCCATCTAGATTTTAGAGACAAAAACTTTGTTTTTTCAAATATTGGAAATTTAGATAAAAGCCCTATTCCAAAATCTCTGTGAGGTAATTTTTTGGATACAAAAAATCCATAAGGATAATTAAATATTTTTTTATAATCTTGAGAAAATTTCTTGTTTTTTGTATGGTCTGCTTCTGTTAAAACTAAGATATCTGGATTTTCTCTTTTGATTATTTTTTGTGCTGCTTTTTTTCTTTCCTCATTTGGGAGAAGAATATTTTCTTTGTTTCTATCAAAGAATCCATTCAAGAGATTATATTCTATAATCTTAATTTTCATAAAATAAAAATATAAACTAAATCTATAAATCTTTCGGCAAATCTAATAAGTTAACCAACCGATAAATTCTGTCAACATTAATTTAATAAACTCGTTTTCATTCTCTTGCTCATGGAAAAAAGAGGGCAATTTTATTTAATAACAGCTGTGATTATAATTGCGATAATTCTTGGTTTTGTTGCAATAACAAATTATTATAAAACAAAAAATTATGTGGAAATTAATGATTTAAAAAAAGAATTGGAAATTGAATCTTCAGAAGTTTTAGATTATATTATTCAAAATCCAGAAACAAATGAATTAGACGAATTTACAAAAGATTTTTCACAATATGCTGGAAAAGAAGTTGAAATAATTTACATAATAAATGCTTCAGGATTAGAATGTTATTATTATGATGAAGATTTAATAAAGCAATTTCAATTATGCACAACAGAAAACAGAAATGTAATTACTTCTTTTAATGATTATAATTATGAATTTGAATTAACAGAAGGAATTGATTTTTATTTTATAATTTCTCAAACAATTGGAGGCGAACATTATGTTGTCACAAACTAAATCAAAAAAAGGCGTTAGTGTAATGATTGGATATATTTTGTTAGTAAGTTTTTCAGTTATTATAGGAGCAGTAATTTATCAGAATTTGAAAACATATACTCCAACAGATTCGATTGATTGCCCAGATAGTGTTTCAATTTTTTTAAAAGAATATTCCTGCGTAGGTTCACAACTAACTTTAACTTTAAAAAATAATGGGAAATTTAATATTGCAGGATATTTTATTCACGCAACAACCGACTCTGACCAAGAAGTTGCAACATCTGATTTGTCTTCTTATTTTATAGAAAATTCGGGAGATGGAGGAGCTATTTTAAAAAACTCTATTATTTTTGATGTAGTAAGTGAAAACACCATGACTATTAATGAAGAAAAGGTTTCTGTATTTGTATTTGGGGATACCCCCTCGATTAGTTCAATTGAAATTATACCTGTAAGATTTCAAGAAGAAAAAAATAAAATGGTTTTTGTAACTTGTGGGCGTGCAAAAATTTCAGAAGAAATTATCTGTTAAAAAAATTTAAAAGCTAAGAAAGATTAATAATCAAATGAAGAGAAAAGGAATTTCGCCAGTTATTGCAACAATTTTATTGATTTCAATAGTTGTGGTTATTGCATTAATTGTTTTTTTGTGGCTTACAAGTATGACAGAAGAAACAATAACAAAATTCGGTGGGAAAAATGTCAAACTTGTTTGTGCAGATTTAATGTTTGAAGCAAGTTATTCAAATGGAAATATTTACATTCATAATACAGGAAATGTTCCTATTTTTCAAATGAATATGAAAGTTGATAAAGGAGAAAGTTCTTCGACAACAACCTTTAATGCTGGAGATGGTTGGTCTGGACTTGGATTAAATCAAGGAGGAACTTTTTCAGCTGATATTAGTTTAAAAGTAGATAGTGGAGATGAAATATCAATTATTCCTATTTTAGCAGGGAGCACAAAAAATGGAGAAAAAACATATGTTTGTGAAGAAGTATATGCACAAAAAATTTTAATTGAATAAATTTAAAATATGAAAAACAAAAAAGGATTGTCTCAAGTTATTGGAACTTTAATAATGATTACAATGGTAATTGTTTTAATTACAATTGTTTGGGTTGCTGTTAATAAAATGACTAACAAAGCAGTAGAAGATTCTGAATCCTGCTTTGATATTGCAGGTAAAGCAAATATAAATAATGCTTATACTTGTTGGAGAGACAGTGCAAACCCAAAAGAACTTCAATTTTCAATAAGTTTAGGAGATATCAACCCTGGTGCTGTTCTTGTTTCTGTTTCAACTATTAGCACAAAAAAAAGTTATACAATAAATTCAGATGGAACAAGTACATACACAAGTGTCGCAAACTATGCTATCTCTCCTTCATATGGGGGAGAACTAACAGGATTAACTGCAAATTCTGGACAAACTTATATTACCCGAGATTTTGAAATAGTAAAACCAGATTCTGTTGAATTGTTTTTGATTTTTGGGGAAAAACAATGCAGTGCTTCAGATGTGTTGTATGAAATTGACGATTGTAGTTCTTAACATAATTATTTAAATTAAATTTTGTTTAAATTACCATGAAAAAAAGAGGACAGGTTTGGGTAGAAACTATGATATACACTTTAGTAGCTTTTGTATTAATTGCATCTGTTTTATTTTTTGTCAAACCAAAAATCGAAGAAATTCAAGATCAAGCTCTTATTGAACAATCTTTAGAAATTATGAAGTATTTTGATTCAACAATTTTAGAACTTGCCCAAAGTGTTTCAGGAAATAAAAGAGAAATTGAAATAGGAATAAAAAAAGGAACTTTAGAAATTGACGGGGTATTAAATAAGATTGTCTTTGAAATGGGAAGCAAATATGAATATAGCGAACCAGGGGAAATAATTTCAGAAGGAACTTTAAATGTTTTAACTGAAAAAATAGGTGATGAAAATAAAATAACAATTTCAAAAAATTATGATTATGATTTAACTTTTAATGAAATAGACGCAACAAAATTAATTAGTGCATCTTCAACACCTTATACAATTTTTATATCAAACAAAGGAGACTCACCAATTAAAATTGATTTTGAAATAAACTAATGATAAAAAAAAGCCCTCAACCTTTTCCAAGAATTCAAATAGATTTTTCTCCACAAATTCCTTCGCTAAAAAAAATAAAAGATAAAACAAAAATAGATGTGAGATATTGTTTAATTGCACCTTATGCATTTGTTCATATTTACTGGGATTCAAAAATTCATGAAATGGTTTATGAAATTGAAGAGCCGATTTTAGATGACGATGAAAAAATTATCAAAGATGAAATTGTTACAGCTATGAGTGAGATGATTAATTTTGATACTTTGATTAAAAAAAATCAAGAAACTTTGTTGCAACATAT
Source organism: Candidatus Woesearchaeota archaeon (assembly GCA_964446915.1). Taxonomy (GTDB): domain Archaea; phylum Nanobdellota; class Nanobdellia; order Pacearchaeales; family GW2011-AR1; genus JAHILJ01. The sequence goes on along the minus strand of CAYUQG010000002.1, from coordinate 6,513 downwards.
TGATGGAAGATTTAAAATTTTGCTTGCAGAACTTGCAATAAATTTGTCTTATGAAAGTTATGGGAAAATATATTATTATCTTTGTAGGGATTTTATTGGGTTTAATGAAACAGAGCCATTGTTAAGAGATTATTTTATAGAAGATATAGAATGCAATGGAATCAACAGCCCTGTTTATGTTGTCCATCGTATTTATAGAAATTTGAAAACAACTCTTGTATTTAAGGATAATGATAAACTTGCAGGATTTGTTGAAAAACTTGCACAAAGATGCGGAAAATATGTTTCATATGCAAGCCCGATTCTTGATGGAAGTTTGCCAGATGGAAGTCGTGTAAATGCAACTTATACAAAAGATATTTCAAATAAGGGTCCAACTTTTACAATTCGTAAATTTACAAAAACTCCTTGGACACCAATACAATTACTTTCTTTTAAAACTTTAAGCCCAGAAATGCTTGCATATCTTTGGATGCTTGTTGAACATAAAATGAATCTCCTTATTGTTGGAGGAACCTCTTCTGGAAAAACAACTTTATTAAATGCAATTGCATTTTTTATAGCTCCTGAAGCAAGAGTAGTAAGTATTGAAGATACTTTAGAATTAAATTTGCCAAGGGAGAACTGGCTACCGAGCGTAACAAGAAGTTCAACAGGAATTGAAAAAGCAGGGGATGTAGATTTATTTACTTTGCTTAGAAATTCTTTTAGACAAAATCCTGATTATGTTATTGTTGGAGAAGTTAGAGGTAAAGAAGCTTATGTTTTATTTCAGGGTATGGCGTCAGGTCATGCATCTATAAGCACCATGCACGCAGATTCTGTAGACACTGTTATAAAAAGATTGGAAACTCCTCCTATTGAACTTTCTCCAACTCTTTTAAACACCTTGGATTGTGTTTGTATTATGACTCATGCAATTGTAAATAAACAAGAAACAAGAAAACTCAAAGAAATTGTTGAGATTGTAGATGTCTCTCAAAATGGTGTTGCAATAACTAACACTCCTTTTATGTGGAATCCTTCTGAAGACCAATTTTATTTTAAAAGCGGAAGTAAAATTTTTGAAAAAATTTCAAAAAGGTATGGGATGACAAGAGAAGAACTTGAATTTGAATTTAGAAGAAGAGTTCAATTAATTTACAAACTTTTTATAAATCGAGTTTTTGAATTTGAGCAAATACGTGGAGTGATTGACCAATATTACAAACAACCAGAAGAAGTTTTGAAGAAGTATGGTGTGAAATAATCAAGAACAAAATATTTAATAAGATAGTTTAATTCTTTTAATTATGAAAAAAGAGGATATTGAATTTCTTAAACAATTAGTAATAGCTCTCGAAGATTCTTCTTCAGAACTTGAAAAATCGTATGAACAAAAAGATTATGAAAAGTTTATTAATTTGAAAAAAAACATGTTGCAAATTCAAGAACAAATTGCAAATTTAATAAAATGAGTATTGAAAGAAATGTTTCATTTGAAGAGTTAAAAAATAATGTTTCAAAAGTTAAAAAAATTTCAAAAGAATTAGATTCTTTATTTGTATATTCTGAAAAAGTAAAAGAAGCGAGGGAAAAGAGATTAGCTAAAACTCAATTTGATTTACTTAGAAGTTCTTTGAAAAAAGCTAATGATTTTGTTTTAATTGAATTAAAAAAAATAAACCTTGCAAAACCTTTAAGAGAAAAATCTGAAAAAAGTAAGTTATTTGAAAAAAATTTAAAAGAGATTTCAGAACTTGATGAATCTACTTTAAAAAGATTGAAAAAAAAAGAAGAATCAAAATTAAAAACAAAAAAAACAAAAAAACCAAGCAAATATGTTCAAAAAGCAAGTAAGATTTTTGGTAAAAAGGCAAAAAAACTTTTGGAGAAAAACATGTTTGAAACTCTTGAGATGGATTTAATTAAAGCTAATTTACAGTTTCCTCCTATTGCTTATGTTTCAACTATTTTTCTCTCAACATTAATTTCTATTTTTGTTGCTATTTTTCTTTTTGTGTTTTTTTTATTTTTTAATTTTGGACCTGCAATTCCTTTTATAACAAAATCTGCAGAAGCTATCGGGACAAGATTTTTTAAGGTTTTCTGGATGCTTTTTCTAATTCCTATTGGAACATATTTGTTTATGTATTTTTATCCTTCATTGGAAAAAAAATCAATTGAAACAAAAATTAATAATGAACTTCCTTTTGCAACTATTAACATGGCTGCAATTTCTGGTTCTATGATTGACCCAACAAAAATCTTTAGCATAATAATTTCAACAAAAGAATATCCTTTCCTTGAAAAAGAATTTACAAAACTTATGAATGAAATAAATATTTATGGATATGATTTAGTTACTGCTTTAAAAAATGTTTCATATAATGGACCAAGCAAAAAACTTTCAGAATTATTAAATGGCTTATCTACTACAATTAGTTCTGGAGGGGATCTTCCTGACTTTTTTGATAAACGAGCAGAAACCTTGCTTTTTGAACATAGAATTGAAAAAGAAAAAAGCACAAAATCTGCAGAAACTTTTATGGATATTTATATTAGTGTTGTTATCGCTGCACCAATGATTATAATGCTTTTGCTTATGATGATGAAAATGAGTGGACTTGGAATTTCGCTTAGCACATCTATGATTACTTTAATTGCTGTTTTAGGAGTTACTGTAATAAATATTGCTTTTATGACTTTTCTACATTTAAAGCAAGCAGGTGAATAATGCGTTTAAAAAAATCCCACAAAATAGGTTTAATTGTTGCAGGAATTATAATGGCTGTTGCCCTAATTTTATCTGGAACAAAAGTTTTCTTTTTTGTTTTTGGAGTTTCTCTTTTAGTAGCTGCTCTTCCTTTTGTTATGACTGTTGTTAACCAAACAAGAATTGCAAATGAAAAAGAAATAATGTTTTTAGAATTTTCAAGAAATCTTGTTGAAAGTGTTAAAACAGGAACACCAATTAGTAAAAGCATAATTAATATGAGAACAAAATCTTATGGAGTTCTCACAATAAACATAAAAAAATTAGCTAATCAAATTTCATTGGGAATTCCGTTAAATCCTGCTTTGCAGGTTTTTGCAAAAGATGTAAATAATAAAACTATTTCAAGAGCTTTAACTTTGATTGGACAAGCTGAAAGAGCAGGAGGAAATATTAGTGGAATTCTTGAATCTGTTACAGAAGCAGTAACTATTTCTGATAAATTAAAGAAAGAAAGAAAGGCAACTATTTCAACATTAGTTGTTCAAGGGTATATTATTTTCTTTGTTTTCATAATTATTGTATTAGTTATGCAATTTGCAATTCTTCCTATGATGGGAGGAATCGGAGGCGGGGAATCAAAAGGAGGGGCTATTGCTGGACTTGGGGGTATTGGAGGAATTTCTGTTGGCGGAGGAGTATCTGTTAATCCAAGTGAAATGGCAAATGCTTTTTTGTATTTACTTTTAATACAAGGTTTGTTTAGTGGATTGACTATTGGAAAACTTTCAGAGGGAAGTGCAAAGGCAGGATTAAAACATTCTTTTGCATTGGTTTTATCTTCTTTTTTAATTTCAGCAGGAGCTAATTTAATTTGGGGTGTTTAATGAGTGGGATGCAAACTGATAGAATTTATCAAAGTTAATTTGTCTAAACAAATTAGGGCTTATCCAAAAACTCTTAGGAGATTCTCCATTTAAAAAATCCGACTAAAAACAAATTCACAGACATTAACTAAAAAATTCAAGGAAAAGAAAACTTTCGTTAATTTAATAAATAATCA
>CAYUQG010000002.1:0-2655 GCA_964446915.1 Candidatus Woesearchaeota archaeon | reverse complement strand
CATTAACTAAAAAATTCAAGGAAAAGAAAACTTTCGTTAATTTAATAAATAATCAAAAGCTGTTAGTAACATGAAAAAAAGAGGCTCACATGTTGGAATCACATTATCATTTGTAATTTTTATTGTGTTTGTTGGTTTTTTATATATTATTTTTGAACCGTCTATGAACATTAAACAAGACAAGGAACTTGCTTTAGAATATTTAGAAAAAGAATTAATTGAATCCTCGACAGCAGAACTCACAACTGTCTCAATTTTATTTAATATGTCTTCTTTAAATGATACAATTTTTAATTCTGAAACAGACTTATGCCTTGAAATTAAATCCCCAGAAAATTTTGGAGAATTATTTACATATGCAATTGTAAAAAATGAGGAAGAAAATTTAATTGCTTCTAAAAAAGAAGAGAATAATTTAAATTTTAATTTTACAAATCAGAGTTTTTTAAAAATTTATTATTCAAGTGAGTTAGTTGAAGAAGCTCTTTTAACAGAGACAGCAGACTGTGTATTTATTAATAAAACAAATTATTCAATTGGACATATTCAAAAAAAAGAATATATTTTTAAATCCAAAATATTAGCTTTAATTGGAGATTATTACACAATTTCTCCGAATATAAAAAATTTAATTAATAGCGAATTTGATTTTGGTTTTACTGATTCTGAAGGTCCCCCTCCTACTTGGACAAATGAAATAAAAGATGTTTCCACAAGCGTTTATGCAAAAGAAATTCCAATTCAATATATTGATGAAGAAGCAAATATAAAGTCTGGATATTTAAATATAAGAATATGGTAAATAAAAAAGCATGGATACGAATTGTGGAGGCATTTGTTGCAATTCTTTTAATTTCAGTTTTTTTATTAATAATCTTTAATCAAAATTATGTTGAAAAAAAAGATTTTTCTTCTGAAGTTTATGAAAACCAAGTTGCTATTTTAGTTGAAATTGAATTAGATTCTTCTTTGAGAAATAGTATTTTAGATTTAACCCCTCCTGTTGAATGGGATGATACAAATTTCCCTGAAAATCTTAAATCAAAAATAAATGAAAAAAAATTAAGTTTTCTCACGTGCAAAGCAAAAATTTGTTTAATTGATAACGAATGCTTGGAAGAATATGATAAAAAAAATATTTATGTAAAATCTGTAATAATTACTGCAAATTCTGAAAGCTATAGTCCTCGACAGTTAAAATTATTTTGTTGGGAAAATTAACCTTTAAAATTAAAAATAGGTTTGAGATGTTTTACGATTTTCGCACTTTTTTTTTGAGCTTGCATAACTTTTTCAATATTTTTATAAGCCATTGGAGCTTCGTCTATAATTTTTGGGCTTAGGTTTGATTTAATTCCTTTCATTGAATCTTGAAATTCTTTTATTGAAATCTTTTGCCTTGCTTGGCCCCTACTTAAAATTCTTCCTGCACCGTGACTTGAAGAATTTAAAAATTCCTTGCTTCCTTTTCCTTTTACTAAATAAGTTCCATCTCTCATATTCCCAGGGATAATTCCTTTTTCAAATTTTTTTGCAGGCGTTGCACCTTTTCTATGAACATAAAACCCTTTTTCAAAAACAGCGTGATTATGATTTTTGTTTGCCCAAAATTTTGTTTTGATTTTTTGATTTAAAACTTTTTCAAGAATTTCTATAATTTGATAACTTATTTCCATCCTATTTAATAAAGCAAAATTTAAACAAAAATCCAAAGCATTCAAATATTCTTTTCCGATTTTGGAATCTGCTTTTAGAGGGAAAGTTTTTTCATAATCTTTTTTTGAATTAGAAGCTTTTATCATATATTGTTTTGCAATTTCATGTCCAATTTTTCTGCTTCCGGTATGAATAACTAACCAAACTTGTTTTTTATTTTGACTAATTTCAATAAAATGATTTCCTGCACCCAAAGTTCCAAGATTGTAAAGGGCAGTTGTTTTAAAATATTGAAAGACTTTTTTTTCATGCTCTTTTTTTTGAAACTCTTCTAAAAGTTTTTGAAATTGTTTTTTTGTTTTATCAGAAATGTTTTCTGGTTTATTTTTTTCACCTAAACCCATAGGAATTTTTTTTAGAATTTGTGTGTAAATTTTTTCTTTGTTTAATTTAATTTTCTTTAAAATGTCTTTTGATTTTAACTGAATTGCAATCATTCCGCATCCAATGTCAAATCCGACCCATGAAGGAACAATAAAATCTTTTGTTATTAAAACAGCTCCGATAGGGGCAACATAACCTTTATGTGCATCAGGCATTAAAGCTGCAGCAACTACAAATTTCTGAGAAGAACAATGTTCAAATTGGGCAAGTGTTTCTTCGTCTGCATCTAAACAAAAATTATTAACTAATTTTTTCATAAAAAGAAAAAGGATAAGGATTTTATAAATTGTTTGGGTTAATCAAAAGAATTATTTCAAAATAGTTAACTTATTCGTCTGAATTCCTGCACTTGTTTCTATTCTATATAAATAAATTCCAGAAGAAAAACCTGAAGCATTTAAATCAACCTTGTATTCTCCTGCTCGTTGTTTTTCATTAACAAGTGTTTTAACAAGTTTTCCAGTTATATCATAAACTTGTAACTTTACTTTATCTTCAAGAGGAATTGAATATTTTATTGTTGTGTTTTGGTTTGCTGGATTTGGATAATTTTGA
>CAYUQG010000001.1:0-29825 GCA_964446915.1 Candidatus Woesearchaeota archaeon | reverse complement strand
TAGGTTGGAAACACCTGTTCCCTTTCCGAACACAGAAGTTAAGCTTCCTATGTTGGTGTCAGTAGTGGCCCACAAGCTGCCAAAACATCAAACTGTCTTTCACTATTTTTTTAAAGTTGTTTTAATTCTATAAAAGTAACAAACAAAAGATTTATAAATATCTCAAGACATAAAAGAAAAATGGAAGGAAAAAAGCAAAGAATTCAAGAGCTTAAAAAAGAATTAGAAAAGAGAATTGAAAGAAAGATAGCCCGCTTACGGAACTTTAACGAACTAACCTCAAAATTTGAAGAATGGGAAGGTGTTTGTTCTAAATACGGAAGAGAATATATTACTCACTTAATAAACAATAATAACTTAATACATTTTTTTCCAAACTGGGTGAAAGATTACTTAGAAGAAAGAACATGTACAGGTGGGTTCTCCATCTATACAGATGCAATAAGGAATCAAAGAGAAGACCCCCTTTTGTAAAAAAATAACAAATTGCATCCACAGGTATTTTAAAAACCTCAACCACACAAACAAAAAAGAATGCTCAACAATTTCAAATCCAGACGAGTTCTTTAGGAGATTAGCCCCCTTAATGATAAAAATAGCATTTAGGACTCTTAAAGAAAAAGAATATATAGAATACTCCTCTAAATATAAAAAATTATATTATCCCACACAAAAAGATAAGGGAAAAGCATTAAAGTAAATTTTTCTTTAGGAAATTATGAATTTTAAAATCTCAAAAACAGAAACTGAAAAACAAGTTAATGAATTTTTTTCTAATATAAAAAACAAAACACCTAAAGAAATTAAGAAAATTAAAAAACTTGCAATGAATAAAAAAATTCCATTAAAAGAAAAAAGAAAATTATTTTGTAAAAAATGTTTAACTGCTTTTTCTGGGAAGGAAAAAATTAGAATAAAAAAAGGAATTAAATCAATTGTTTGTGAAAAGTGTGGGATTATTAATAGGTGGAAAATTAGTTAAAGAATCCCTTCTATATTTTTATATAAAACATTTTCCAAATCTTTTTTAGGCAACTTTAAAAGAGATAATCTTGCTAAAGTTTTTTTCGGTGATTCTTCTGGGAAATCAGAACCAAACAAAAGTTTTTCACTTCCAACAAGGTTAAAAGCTTCTTTAAGAATTCCAATTTCATTTATCGTAGAAATGTCAAACCAAAGTTTTGGAAAATTTTTAAGTTCTTTAAGAGTTTTCAGGATTTGATTTTTATCTAAAGGATTGTAATCTGCTCCAAGATGTGCTAAAATTATTTTCAAATTTGGCGTGTCTTTGTAAATATCTTGTTGAATCCTCTCAATTCTGTTTGAGCCTGCATGTAAAATTAAAGGTAATCCTTGTTCTTCCATAAACTTGTAAGTCTCTTTAAAATCTTGTGCAAAAGTAGGTTGTCTTGTTATTTTATCTCTAAAAGTATATTGACCATAGTCATGTTCTTTAAATCCTTTTGCTCCTTTTGAAATCCAATATTCTGGTTTTGTGTCAATAACTGAAAAAGGGATTATTTCTGAATGCAATTTTGCTTGTTCTAAAATATAATTATTTGCTTTTTCCAAATCAACATATTTGCTTGGCATTGGGAAAACAATTGTTTTATATATCCCTGCTTCCTCCATATTTTTTAAAATATCTTGCTCTCCAAAATTCCGATGACAATAAGTATTCACGATAAAATCATTTTCCGGATAATCTTTAGCAAGCCATCTTTCAAAATGCAAATGGTTATGGCAATCAATAATTTTCATTTTAATTTAAATCCCCCCAACAAAATTTAATTAATCTTAATTCATTTTCTTCAAGAAAACCTTTTTGCCTTAAATCATTCATCCTTTCTTTAGAGACAAACTTAAAACCAGATTTTAATAAGAATTTTAATGAAGAACTATTTGATTTATCAAGTGTAGAAAATAAAATTTCAAGATTGTCTTTTTTTATTAACATTTTTGTTGCAGATTCTGCTAAGCCCTTACCCCTAAATTTTGGTTCAATTGCAAGTTGTATAAATCCAGAATGCTTAGGGAAAAAAGGAATAAAATAACCAACAACACCAATCTTAATCCCTTTCAAAATTATTGTATAATAAATAGTTCTATTGCTTGGTGGAAGAATTTTCTCATGCCCTTCTAAAGACTCAAAGTATTTTTGGTTGAATTGTCCTAATAGCATAAAAAATATAATGCAGAATAGTATAAAAATCCTTCTATTGTTGTAACTATTAAGTTATATTATTAACTCTTATTAAACCTTCCAACAAGTTCGATTGAATCTTCTTGACCTAAGAAAACTGCTCTGCAACAAAATCTTTCTAATCCAAGCTCATCTAAAACTTTTTTTGCGTTTTTTCCTTCTGCTATTCGCTTTTTGAATTCTTCCCATAGGTGACCAATTGGTTTTCCACATGAAAAGCATCTAACAGGGATTATCATAATATTAGTTCTTTCTTTTTGTTTTTAAAACTTGTGATTCATTAAATTTATATACACTTTAACGTTCTGAAAATAATGGTAAAAGAACAAATAATACGGCTCGAAAATGTGTATAAACATTATTTTATGGGAAAAAGTATTGTAAAAGCTCTTGATGGGGTAAGCGTAGAAATAACAAAAGGGGATTTTGTTGTAATTATCGGCCCAAGCGGGTCTGGAAAAAGCACATTAATGAATATGATTGGGGCTTTAGACTTTTCTTCTGAAGGGGAAATTTATCTTGATGGTCAAGACATAGAACATCTTGAAGAATCTGAACTTGCACAAATACGGGGCAGTAAAATTGGTTTTGTGTTTCAAACGTTTAATTTAATTCCAACTTTAACTGCATTAGAGAATATTGCTCTTCCCATAATGTTTCATAAAATTGAAAGAAACGAAAGAATAAAAAGAGCTGAAAAAATTTTAAAAGAGGTTCAATTAGAACACAGAAGAGATCACCTTCCAAATGAACTTTCTGGTGGAGAAAGACAAAGAGTAGCTATTGGGAGGGCACTTGCAAATAATCCAGAAGTGATACTTGCAGATGAACCCACAGGAAATCTTGATACGAAAACAGGAAAAGATATTATGCAACTTTTTGTTAATTTAAATAAAGAAGGGAAAACTATTATTCTTGTTACACATGATATAAACCTTATTGATTATGCCAAGAAAGTTTTAAAAATACAAGATGGGAAGATAGTTTATCAAAAAACAAGAAAATGACATCAAAAAACCTTTTATTCGTATTTTGTATTCTTTTGCTTAGTTTAAGCTCGGTTTCAGCTATTTCAATTAAAGATGTTTCTAGTTCTCCCCTTCAAGTTGAACCAGGGGGAACTGCAAGCATAACAATTGAAATCGAGAACACATTTGAAAAAGATGTTTTTAATTTAAATGTAAAATTAGATTTAAGTGAAAGCCCTTTTGCACCTTATCAATCCAGTTCTGAAAAATTTGTTGAAGAACTTCTTGAAGGAGACGATGAAAAGTTTACATACAGATTAATTGTTTTGCCTTCAACTTCTTCTGGGATTTACAAAGTGCCTGTTCAAATAAACTATGAAGATGAAGATGGGAATACTTCGATAAAAACAGAATTAATTAGTATTACTGTAAATGCAGAACCTGAATTAAAAATTTCTGTTGAAGAACCTTCTGCTTTAATAAGGGGGCGTGAAAATAGTTTTTCTTTGAAAATAATTAATTCTGGTTTAGCAGATGTTAAATTTGTTTATTTTTCTGTTGGGAATATGAATGGAATAAGTTTCCTTTCTGAAAAAGAACAATATATCGGAGATATTGATAGTGATGATTATGATTCTTTAGATTATCAAGTTTATCTTGATGAAAATGCTCAAAGCATAATTAATCTTCCTATAACTTTAAAATTTAGAGATGCCACAAATAAAGAATTTACACAAATAAAAACAGTTACTTTGAGAACATACTCTTTAAAAGAAGCCCAAACTTTGGGTCTTGCAAAAAAACCAAACTATATTCTGGGGATTATTATTGTAATAATTGTGGTAGGAATTTTCATTAGAAGTTTCCAAAAAAGAAGAAAAAAGAAGAAAAACACTAAATAAAATGAGAGATTATTTCTTTTTAGCATTTAATAATTTAAAGAGAAGAAAGCTTAGAGCTTGGCTTACTATGATTGGCATTTTCATTGGAATTGCTGCTGTTGTTGCTTTAATTTCTTTAGGCCAAGGATTACAGGGAGCTATTGAGGACCAGTTTGAAAAAATAGGAAGTGACAAAATAATGATTTATCCTGGTTCTTTATTTCAATTTGGTTCTTCAACAAGCGATTCTTTAAAATTAACTTCAAAAGATTTAGAATTTGTAAAAAATATGAAAGAGGTTGAAAATGTTGTTGGGTATGTAAGCAAAATAGGAAGAGTATCATATAAAGAAGAATTTAATGTTGGTTACATTGGAGGAATTGACCCTAAGGACATTGATTTTTGGCAAAGAGAATTTGATTATTTAAATGTTGCAGAAGGAAATGTTTTTGATAAAGGAGAAAAATACAAGGCAGTTGTGGGATCTAATTATTATTCTGGGAATATTTTTGAAAAAGAAATTAGTGTTGGGAGTAAAATTTACATTGAAGGACAGGAATTTAGAGTTATTGGGATTACAAAAAAAACAGGAGACCCAAATGACGATTCTACTATTTACATTCCAAAAGAAACCCTAAAAGAAATTATGAACCTTGGGGATGAAGAAAGTATTTTGGAAATAAAAATTGCAGAAGGGCTAAATCCTGAAAAAGTTGCTGAAAAAATTAAAAAAGATTTAAGAAAATTTAGAGGTGAAAAAGAAGGACAAGAAACTTTTACTGTTCAAACCTTTGAGCAACTTTTAGAAAGTTTTTCAAGTATTTTTGGGATTGTTCAAGCAGTTCTTATTGGGATAGCTGCAATATCTCTCTTTGTTGGAGGAATCGGAATTATGAATACAATGTATACAGCTGTTTTAGAAAGAACAAAAGAAATTGGAACTATGAAAGCTGTTGGTGCAAAAAATTCAGATGTTTTACAAATCTTTTTATTTGAATCTGGTTTACTTGGATTGACTGGGGGGGCATTAGGAATTGCTCTGGGAGTGGGGTTAGGAAAATTAACAGAATATATTGCAAAAATTGGACTTGGAACAAACCTGTTACAAGCAAGATTCCCTTGGTATTTGATTGTTGGTGCTTTAACTTTTTCTTTTTTAATTGGAACTCTTTCAGGTGTTTTTCCAGCAATGCAAGCTTCAAAATTGAAACCTGCTGATGCTTTGAGATATGAGTGAAATTAAAAGAAAAAAATTATGATTTTAATCTTCGAGTAAAAGAAATTGCTGAAACGAAGTACTTCTATAATTTTTGATAAATTCTTAGAAGTTATAGAACATGAACTTCTTGATGAAAACTTTGTTTAAATATCTGGAAATAAGTTTTGGTATAAAAAGAGGATGTTAATCCAAAAAAAACCTCTTTGGTGGGCAAATTAATTATTAAAAGTTATGCAGACTATTTCTTCTATTCTGATAAACTCTTAACAACCAATAATGCAGATAGTTCTGCAGATAAAATTTTGCCTGATGGAATTAAAATATATTTCCAAAAAACCACACAAATATTTAAAAACTGGTTTTGGTTTTTTTGTTTTTCAAAAGAGAAAAATGGCGAAAAAATGTATTTATTGCGGTTCTGAAATTTCACAAGAAAGTGTAATCGATTTTTGTGAGAGATGTGGAATTCGTTCTTTTGGAAAAAAACTTTTTGATACAATAAAAACAAACATGGAAAACGCAAGAGAAAACGGGGATTTGTGCCATTCACGAACAAATCTTGACAATTCTACAAATAAGTTTTCTTGATGATAAAAGATAGTTTTTTAAATAGAATGTTTTTTGGTAAGTTATGGTTAGGCGTAAAAAAATTCGCACGCGTGGTAAACTTCAGCTTAGTCGATACTTTCAAAAATTAGAACAAGGCGATGCTGTTTCTATTGTATTAGAACGAGCACTTCAACCTAGTTTTCCAAAAAGTTTAAATGGAAGAACAGGGGTTGTGGAATCAAAAAAAGGAAGAGCATATATTGTAAAAGTTAAAGATAAAAAAAAGGAAAAGGAATACCTTCTTCAGCCAATACATTTAAAAAAAATAAAGCAGATTAAAATTGAAAAAGATGATAAAAAATAATAAACCTTTAAGCATGACTGAAACAAGTGCATACCTCAGAAAAGATAATGAAAGTGAAACAGAAATAGTTGGATTTATTAAAAAATTTATAACATTAAAACTTGAAAAAGCTGTTGAATTAAGAAAAAAAATAAGTGATTTGAATCTTGTGAAAGTGGATCAAAAACACATAAGTAAAATAATTGATTTAATGCCAGAAGATAAAGAAGATCTTGGAAAAATTTTTGTGGATATTGGATTAAATGAAGATGAAACAAATAAACTACTTGAAACTATTAAAAAAAATAGATAAAGAACATGATAAAAGAAGAATATGCTATCGTCCTAGAATATTTGCCAAACGGGTATCCCTTGGAAGGAAAAATGATGCCGTTAGCACAAGCTATAGGGGAAATAAACTTGACTCTTTTAGAATTGGTTCCTAGAAGGGGGATTGATTTAGAGATTGGAGAAAGGGTCTATATTGGCGAGGGAAAAAGAGATAAAATCTATTATGTTCTTGGCAGACTCAACCGGGAAAAAATAACAGAATCTGCTAAAGAAAGATTACAAGACTTTTTAAAAAAAATTGTCAAAGAAAAAGAAGAAAAATTCGTGAGCTTCTTTAACACTGCAGAAGCAATAAATAAAAGAATTCACCAAATTGAATTAATTCCTGGTTTAGGAAAAAAACATATGCAAGAAATATTAAGACAGAGAAAAGAAACCTTTTTTAAATCTTTTGAAGATTTAAAGAAGCGGGTTCAAAATCTTCCAGATCCTGAAAAAGCGATTGAGAAAAGGATTTTTAAGGAGTTGATAAATCTTGAAAGATATAATTTATTTGTGCATTAAAATGGATGAAAAAGAAAAAAAACAATACGAAGAAAGAATTGTAAGAATTTTGTCAAAAGATATAGAAGGAAAAATGACAATTTATGCTGGTTTAACAAAGATAAAGGGAATTTCTTGGAGTGTTTCAAATGCTATTTGCAAAATCTTAAAAATTGATAAAAAAAGAACAATTGGTTCTCTAACAAGTCAAGAAATTGAAAAGATTTCCAAATTTGTGAAAAATCCAGAACTTCCAAAATTTTTATTCAATCGTCTTAAAGATTTTGAAACGTGTGAAAACCAATATTTAGTAGGAAGTGATTTAGAATTAAAAAAGGAATTTGATATTAAACGTTTAAAAAAAATAAAATCTTATCGGGGGATACGTCATACTGCGGGATTGCCTGTAAGAGGGCAAAAAACAAGAAGCAACTTTAGAAAGAATAGAAAAAAAGCAGGGGGAATTAAAAAGAAAAATAAAATTCCTGCAACTAAAATCAGCCAAATGGGAAACAGAAAACAAATAAAATGAAAAGAAAACACAAAATGTATTCAAGACCGAAAACGCCTTTTGATAAAGGAAGGATTGAAGAAGAAGCAAAACTTAAAAAAAAGTTTGGTTTAAAAAATAAAAAAGAAATTTGGAGGGCACAGGCAAAAATTAATTCTATTCGGGAAAAAGCAAAAAAATCAATTTCCGCAAATCAAATAAAGAAAAGGGAATTTTTTGAGCAGTTAGGAAAAATAGGGATAAAAGTAATGTCTCTTGCAGAAGTTTTATCTTTAAATGTTGAAGATTATCTAAAAAGACGTCTTCAAACAGTTTTAATTGATAAAAATCTTGTTAAAACCCCTAGACAAGCAAGACAATTAATAACCCATAAAAAAGTTTTGGTTGATGGTCAATTAATTGATAGTCCTTCCTATATTGTTCCTGTTTTTCTTGAAAATAAAATATTAATAAAAGAAAAAAAGAAAATAGAAGATAAAAAAGTTGAAAGGAGAAAAGGAGTTGTTGAAGAAAATCAAAAAGTCGCTAAATAAAATAAACCTAAACTAAAAAAATGCTTAAAAAGAAAATAGAAGATAAAAAAGTTGTTGCAAAGGTTGAAGAGAATGTTGTTGAAAAAAGATTAGAATTGCCCCAAAAAGAAAAACAAAAAAAAGAATCTGAAGCTGTTATGCATATCTATGCATCTTTTAATAATACAATTGTCCATGTTACAGATATGTCTGGAAGAACCTTGACAAAAGTTACGGGGGGGATGGTCACAAAGCATGATCGCCTTAGAGCAAATCCAACAATTGCTATGTTTATTGCAAAGAGAATTGCTGAAAATTTAAAAGAAATAAATGTAAAGTCTTTATATGTTCAAATTCGTGCAAAAACAAGAAATCCTGCTCCCGGTCCAGGAGCACATGCAATAATTAAAAGTTTAACGCGGGAAGGGTTTAAAATTTTAAATATACTTGATACAACAAGACTTCCGAGAGGGGGACCAAAAAAGAAAGGTGGAAGGCGTGGAAGAAGACCATAAATTTAAAAGTAAATAAAATATCTTAGAAAATGGAACAAATAGAAAAAAAAGAAAATTCGCTTGTTTTTAGAGTAGAAATAAATGAAAGTTTGGCAAATGCTATTCGAAGATACATAAATGAAATTCCTGTTTTTGCCATCGAAGATATTGAAATTTCAAAAAATGATTCTCCCCTATATGATGAAACTATTGCACATAGAATTGGTTTAGTTCCAATTAAAATGGAAAACCATTTAGATGAGAAAAAAACAAAAATCATTCTTGCTTCAAAAAAGGAGGGGGTTATTTATTCAGGAGAACTAACAGGTGCTGGAATTGTTTATGATAAAATTCCTTTAACTACATTAAGTAAAGGCCAAGAACTTAAGTTAACAGCAACGGGAAAATTTGGAAAAGGGAAGGATCATGCAAAATTTTCTCCAGGGTTAATGTTTTACAGAGAAGTCTTAGAATTAAGCATTTTTAAAAGCTTATCTGAAGAAATAAAAAAGGCATGTCAAAATAATGAAATAAAAGAAAAAGCAAATAAAATTATTGTTTTAGATAATCAAAAAAAAGAAGTTGCTGACAGATGTGAATTTATTTGTGAAAAAAATAACAAACCACCTGAAATCATCAAAACAAATGAACTTATAATCTCTTTAGAATCATTTGGGCAAATTGATTCTGAAAATATTTTCAAAAAAGCTGTTAATGTTTTAAAAAAAGATTTAACTGAACTTGAAAAAAAATTAAAATAGTTTTCTAAAGTTTTTTATATGATCAAATTCTGGTATTCTCATTATTACGCGGGTGTGCCGGAGCGGTCAAACGGGACAGACTCAAGATCTGTTAGCTTCATGCTTACGAAGGTTCGAATCCTTTCACCCGCATAAAAAGATTTATAAACCATTCTAATCTTCAATTTTTAACTGCGAGTCAAAAGCGTTAGCAGGAAGTAATATTTCTTGCAAAAACAAAATGAAAACAAAAACAAAAATTTCAAAACAAGTAAAGAAAAAAACAAACCCAATTTTAGTTGAAACTATTTTGCTTGCAAAAAAATCAAAAGGATGGTTGAAAGTGGCAGGAATTTTATCTTATCCGAGAAGAAAAAGAAAAAATATTAATTTAAAAGATTTAAATGAAAAAGTAAAAGAAAATGGGAAATACCTTTTTGTTGGGAAAATTTTGTCTTTAGGAGAAGTTAACAAAAAATTTGAAATCTCTGCCTTGAATTATTCTGAAATTGCAAAAGAAAAATTAAATAAAGCTGGTTGTAAAATTTTGAATATGATTGAAGAAATTAAAAAAAATCCAGACGCAAAAGGATTGGAGATTATAGAATGAAGATAATAGACGGAAAAAACGCTGTTTTGGGAAGACTTGCAAGTTATATTGCAAAACAAACTTTGCAAGGAGAAGAATTTGCTATTGTAAATTGTGACCAAGTTATTATAACTGGAAGTAAAAAAAATATTCAAGAAAATTTTAAAATAAAAAGGGGAAGAGTTGGAAGTGGACAAAAAGGGCCCAAAATTTCTCGTTCAAGTTTTGAGATTGTTAAAAGATGTATTCGGGGAATGTTGCCCGATCATCAAGAAGGAAGAGGAATGGTGGCTTGGAAAAAAATAAAATGTTATAATGGAATTCCTAAAGAATTTAATGGAAAAGAAAAAATAAGTTTTGGAAAAGAAAAAACAGGAAAATTTATTTGTGTAAAGGAGGCATATAATGAGAATAATTAAATCAGGTAAAAGAAAACGTGCTGTTGCAAAAGCTATTTTAAAAGAAGGTTCTGGAAAAGTTAATATAAATAAAAAACCTTTTGAAAAATTGCAGTTATTTGATAGACTAAAAATTGCAGAACCATTAGAACTTGCAAAAAGTGTTTTAGGTGATTTAAACTTTGATGGTGAAATTTCTGTGCGTGGCGGTGGAGAAAAAAGCCAAGTTGAAGCTGCACGAGTTGCATTATCAAGAGCAATTATTAAATTTACTGGTTCAAAAGAACTTAATGATATTTTTGTTGCATATGATAGAAATCTTTTGGTTGCAGATGTTCGAAGAAAAGAAGCTTACAAACCTGGCGATTCTAAGGCTCGAAAAAAGAGACAGAGTTCAAAGAGATAAATTTGTTGAAGTATTTATTACACAAAAGAATTATGCTCTTCTAAGAAAACAATTTAAAAAGGGTGCACTTATTTTTCAATCGTTCGTCGGGGCCGTCCCACCTTTCTACTTCTTTATCCCCAACCTCTCTAACTTATCTTGAACGTGATTGAAGAGGGTTGAAGAAATCAGTGGTTGATGTTCTCCTTGATGTGTTTGGTGGTCGAACTTTATTTTTCCAAGATATGTTTGGTTTGTGAGAACTTTTTTTAAACCATTTACAGAAAAGTTGTATTTTTTTGCAAGTTTTGTTAAGCTTATTTCATTATTTAAAAATTCTTGGAAAAGTTCTTGAACTTGAAGTGAGTTTTCAGCTTGAATCATTTTTTTGTTTTCAAGTTTGTAACCAAAAGGTGCACGCGAAACAACTTTTCCATCTCTTGCTTGTTTATCCATTGAAAACTTTGTTCGTTCACTTGTAACATTTCGTTCAAATTCTGCAAAAGCCGAAATAACATGAAACATTAACTTTCCGCTTGCAGAAGTTGTCTCAATCTTGTCTTGCAATGAAACAAAATCAATATTCCATTGTTTAAGTTTTTCAATTGTTTCAATTAAATCGATCAAACTTCTGGAAAACCGGTCTAATTTGTAAATAAAAATTGCCTGAAACTTTCGAACTTCTGCATCTTTAAGCAATTGCACCATCTCAGGCCGACCCTTAATGTCTTTTCCAGACCTTCCCTCATCTTTGTAAATTTTAAACAAGTCATAACCCAATGCTTTTGCATAATTCTGCAAAGCTTCTTCTTGAGCAGCTAAAGAAACACCTTGTCTTACTTGTTCTTCTGTTGAAACACGCACATAAATTGCTGCTAATGGTTTTTGGGTTTGAGAGGTCATTTTAAATTTTTAAGTATAAGTGTTACCACCTGTTTTTTGTTTAATTTATCAGTATCTACCAAAATTCCCTTAGGGTCTGCTATCTTATCATGCAAATCATGCATTTGTTTTATCCGTTTTTTTCCCATTTTAGGGTGCCATTTTTCTTTTGCCCTTTGGATGTCTCTTTTATATGCTGTTTTTGTAGAAACAAAAAATTGGAAAGTGATTATTTTATAATTATATCTTTCCAAATAATATTTTATATATTTTTTTAGAGTTTTTTCATACATTTCTTCGATCAAGATATTTTCTTTTTTTTTCATTGCAGTTTTTAGCTCTTCCATAAGGGCTAACTTTCCTTCTTCTTTTCCTAATTTATTTTTCAAAGAAACATGATCTATAAACCTCCATTTTTTGAGGGACTTATTTTTTTTCAAAGTGTGCCAAGCAGTTGATTTTCCACTTGTTGGTCTTCCACGTAAAATTACTAACTTTGGTTTTAACATTCAATTCCCCATTTGGACAGCTGTCCAAACAATTGTTTATTGTTCTTGTAAAGAATTGTATTAATTCCAAGTTTTTTTGCAGGTTCTATATTCCATTTTTGGTTATCAATGAAAATTGCTTCAGAAACTTTTATTTTTAACCTCCTTAACACAAGCTTGTAAATTTTTGGATTTGGTTTTCGCATTCCAACTTCACATGAGATAACAACTGTGTTGAATTTTTTCATGCGCTTTTTTGGTGCAAAAACATCAGCAGATAAATGCCATTGATCTGAAAGAATCGCAATCTGATACCCTTTTTTCCTTAATTTAAATACAAATTTGTAAAGTTCTTTGTTTGTTTTGAATTTTTTTTTGTACGCTTTGTGAAAAAGCTTTTCAATTTCTTTTTGAGATTTTTTTAAATTTTGAGAAAGAACTTTCAAAAGCATTGGTTTTAAAACCTGACCTTGCATTGATTCTGCAAAAACAGTATCAATTGAATCAAAATATTGGTCTAAAGAAATCTTAAGCTTAGATGCAACATATTCATGAACACCTTTTGTATGATAGCAACCTTTTATTTTTTTTTGTGCTTCACCCAACTCTAAAACACCGCCAATATCAAATATTATAGATTTTATTCTGGAACACCTCTTCTTGCCTGCCTCTTTCATTCATATATTCGTGCACTAAGGTTTATAAATTTATTGTGCACGGGAAGTTAGGGTGCCCTTAGTGAATGATTTTGTGTGTGAATTTTAATTTTGTTGATTTTTGTAGGAATTTTTATAAATCTTGAAGGGGTTTAGAGTTATAAAAAAGAAAGATTTGGAAAGCTATTTTTAGGGGAATTAAAAAAATAAGTAAAAATGCAGACCATCCTTTTTTGTTTTTGTGTGAAGAAATACAAAAGAAATTGATTCAGATATTGATTTATGTGTTTAGAAGAAGGCCAAAAAGCAAAAACTAAAGATATCAAGGAAACTAAATTGGGTTCTTTTTATGATTCTGGTCTTTTTTGGATTGGCTATCATAAAGGTTATAGAAATGCTCTTGAAAAAGAGGATCATAAAATTCCTTTCTAATTTTTGAAATTTGTTTTTCGTGCACTAAGGCTAGCTTAGTTAAGGGATTACAGAATTGTTTTTTAGAAGGTTAGATATAAGAAGGATCAATAAAATTGAAAAAAACTGTTATAAATATTGGTGTTAAGATGTTAATTGCTAAAATGTTTTGGACTTTTGTAAGCCAAATCACAAGCGATTGGGAAAGATCAAAAATTATTTACCTCTATGTTAATGCGATTGTGAAACCAAGAGTTGCCACAATCAGCATTCAATTTTGCTTCTAAACTCGTGCTTGTAATTTTTTCCAATAATAAAAACTCCTTTCAACTCTTTTTCATTTTCTTTAAGGAGTTTTGAATTTATTAATTTTTGTAAAAACCCAAATTTTTGCATATTTGGCTGTTTGTGGGTGTTTAAACGGCTGTTTGTGGGTGTTTTTTAAACAAAAGAAGCCAAAACTCTTCTTTTTTACAAAATTTCTGAAAAAAACTTTTTTAATTTTTTGATGGTAAAAAAAATTTTCGGCGACGGAAACAAAACATATTTAAACTTTGTTTTGTAAAAAAAGATATGTTCTTCGGTTTTTTTGGAAAAAAAGAAATAAAACGTGTCGAAGAAGACACGAAAAAAAGTTTTGAATCTGTAAAAAAAGATATAAATTCTATTGGGGAATGGATTAAACACCTTAATTCTGAAAAAAGTTCTCAAGAAAGAGATCTTTCAAATATAAAAGAAGTTTTATCGTCGGTACAAGAGGAACTTGAGGGGTTAAAAAATATTGTTTCGATTATGAACGAATTAAAACCAAACAGGGTTTTCTTAAAAAACAAACAGCTGTCCAAACACCAAACAGCTGTTTATGCTGTCCAAACAGCTGTCCAAACAGCTGTCCAAACACCAAATTTTGATGGTTTTTCAATAACTGAAAGAGCGATAATATGGATTCTTTTAAATAGTGAGATGAAACTGAGTTACAATGATTTGGCAGCAATTCTCGGAAAAGAGAGATCCACCATAAGAGGTCAAATAAACTCTATTAAACAAAAAAGTGAGGGTTTGATTGAAGAAATAGCTGAAGTAAATGGCACAAAAAGGGTGTTTATCCCTGAAGGTGCAAAAGAAAAAATGCTGAGAAAGACCAAAGTGAGGATTAAACCAAAACAAGAAGTTAAAGAAACTCAAAAAAATAAAGAAAAACGTGTGGTATATTTGTGAAAAAAAAGTAACAGTTACTTAAGGTTAATAATTATTCGGTGAGAAGGATAAGTTTTTATTTTTATAATCCCCTTAGCTGAAGAATTGTTGAAAGGGAGGCTATCTTTTTGAAATTATAAGATATTTTAAGATTAATTGTTTTATTATTTATTCTTGTTTTCTCTATAGGAATCCCTTTTTTTATAATACGAGTAATGTAATCTCGAATAGAGCTTTCTGTTAAATTTAGCTGTTTTGAAAGTATTTTGTAATTAGAACTTCCAAGCTCTTCATCTAATTGGTATATTGTGGAAAAAACAAGAAATTCTTGATTTGTTAATTGTTTAAATTTTAACCTTATTTCTTTTTTTATATTATCTAATGAGCTTATAATTTCAGACGCTGTTTCTATTGAATTTTTAGCAAAAAAGTTGTGTCTGTCTGTCTGTCGAAGTGTCTGTCTGTCTGTCGAAACCCCTTCATTTCCTATGGAAAAAGGCTTATTTTGGTCTTTTAAGGACTTAAAAGGAAGATTGGCTGTTAGATTTGCTGAAGTATCTGCTGAAGTTGTCTTATTTTCAAACATATGTGTTGGACTTGATTTTTGTGCCCTTTTTAACAAAATTTCACATATTTCTCCCATTTGATCTCTTGTTTTTCCAATCTCTTTTTTTAAATCAAACATTTCTTTCTTTAGAATCTCTATTTCAATCTTTACTTTTTGAAAAGCATTTTGTATGGAATTCATATAAAAAAGTGCTTTTTAGAGTATAAAAATTTTAGTGTGATAGAGTGTTAAAATTATTTTCTGCTATTTAAAATTTTGAATACTTCATCACTCAACCCCCAACGTGATCTTTGAATGTATTGTTTGCCTTTTGTGTTTTTTGTTATTTGAAGAACTAATTTTTTTGATTTTAATTCTAAAAGTAATTTTTTTGTGTACTCTTCATCTCTCGCAATTTCCATTGCCAAATGTGCAGTAAAAATAGGTTTTGGTGAAATTGAATAAAGAAATGTTAAAATTTGTTCAAATATTTTATTTTTCTTTTTTTCAGATATTTTCATAGAAGAAATATGTTTTTTTAAGGTTATAGGTTATTTGGTGGGGTTTTTATTGATTCTTGTTTTTCTTGTGGTTTTAAAGAAGGCATTGGCATATGAAGAGGTAAGTTCATTTCATCTTCAAGTTGAATTGCTTTAAGATTTGTTTTTCTTAAAATAGCATTAAATAAAACGATTCTAAATTCTTCTGGTGTTTTTTTATCTTTCCATTGTTTAAGAACTTCCCTTGTAAGTTTTGGTTCAATACCCAAAACAACATTGCCTTCCATTTCTATTTTAGCAAATTTTGGTTCATAATAAATAGAATAAGCAAATTTAACAACAATAATATCTTCTTTAATTTTGAATGGGGCTACTTTGATTTCTTTAAGATCTTCTATATTTATATTTGTAGTTACTTTTAAATTTTCTACTTTATCCAAGAATTTTTCGATGTTAATTTTAGTAAAATTAAAACCCATTATTTTCATTTTATTATATAATATTAGATTATTTTGGGTTTTTAAATATTTGGTTAATTAAATTAAATCTTCTTCAGAAACAATCACAAAATCACCTACAGCAATGATTGCATTGAAAGGGATTAATAATTCTTTTGAGGGTGTTCTTTCTAAATTTAAGTTTCTTGTGTAAGGTGTTGAATCTTTTACCACCAAATTGATTAATTCTCCTGATTTTGTTTCAAAAGTAATATCTTTTACAAAACCTAATCGTTTTCCTTCTTTTGTTACAATCATCTTCCCTGAAAGTGAATTAAATGGGGTTTTGTTTCCTTGCATGGTTTAGACAGCTCTTTTAATTTTATAAACTTTTCTGTGAAATTATATAGATGTAAAAGAATATAGGTTTGTTTATTTTTTAAATTTTTTGAGAAGTTTACTTATAAAAAATATAAAAAAAGGTGTGAATTTTTATAATAGGGATTTGGTGTATTAAATGACTGACAAATAAAAAGAATTAGTCTGCTTATATTCTTTATTTTTGAAAAAAGCGTTAAAATTAAATTAATACTCCCTCCCTTTGATTTCCTATGGAAATGTTTTTAAAGAAAATTTTATAATTTTTTATTTTATTTACATTTATATTTATTTATATATTATAGAATAATAATAATAATAATAATAATAATAATAATTTATTGTATTTTAATAAACATAAAAATAGCTTTAATAAAAAATTATATTGATGCACCTTTTTAATATAGTTATTTAAATATATATTTTACAAAGTATATAATAAATCATATACTTCTTTTAGATATAATTTCTTGTATAAATTTTTTTCCATAGGAAATTTAGGTGTTCTTCTTTTTTAGTGGTTCTAATCATTTATATAATAAAATAAATTTTTATTGTTGAAACAAGAGCATTTTATGTTCATTTCCACACGAAACTAAGCTGTGTGTGGTTATTGTTTTAATTTAATATTAATAAAATGGAACAAAGTAAAAATGGTTGTTGAACTTGATAATATTTTTGATTCTTTTGATAAAAAGAGCATTTTTAGAGATAAATCTCTTTTACAAACAAATTATCAGCCGGAAGATATTTTGCATAGGGAAGAACAAATTAAACAAATTGCATCAATTCTTGCACCAGTTCTTAGAGGGGAAAGAGCAAGCAATTTATTTTTATATGGCAAAACAGGAACAGGAAAAACCCTCTCTATCAAATTTGTTAGTGATAAACTTTTGAAAAGAGTAAAAAAAGAATCTGGATTTAAATTAAATATTGCTTATCTTAATTGTAAATTAAAAAAAGTTTCAGACACAGAATACAGAATTTTAGCTGAATTAATTAAAAAATTTGGCGGAACAATTCCACAAACAGGGCTGCCAACACAATCAGTTTATAATAAATTTATAGAAATTATTGATTCTGAAAAACAACTTCTTGTTTTAATTTTAGACGAGATAGATCAAACAGTTAAAAAAATTTCAGACGATTTTCTTTATAATCTTACTCGGTTAAATTCTGAATTGACACAGTCACAAATTTGCCTTGTGGGGGTTAGTAATGATTTAACTTTTTTAGATGGTTTAGACCCCAGAGTTAGAAGCTCTTTATCAGAAGAAGAAATCATTTTTGCACCCTATAATGCTTTACAATTAAGGGAAATTTTAAACAAAAGAGCTGAATTAGCTTTTAAAGAAAATATTCTTGTGGAAGGAGTCATTGCCAAATGTGCTGCTTTTGCTGCTCGTGAGCATGGGGATGCAAGACGTGCCTTGGACTTATTAAGAATTGCTGGCGAATTAGCAGAAAGAGATGGTTCTTTAAAAATTAAATTAGAACACATCGATCAAGCAAATAATAAAATTGAAAGGGACAAAATTTTAGATGTTATTAAATCAGAACCAAAACAATTTCAATTTGTTCTTTATTCTATAATTAAATTAACTGAAAACCAGAGCAATGAACCTATTTTTACAGGAGATATTTACAATTTTTATCAAGATCTTTGTTTAAAAAATAAATCAGAAGTTTTAACCCAAAGAAGAGTTAGTGATATTGTTCAAGAATTTGATATGCTTGGAATTATAAATGTAAGGGTTATTTCAAAAGGTCGTGGAGGCAGAATGCGTGAAATAAAACTGGCAATTACAAATAATATTGCTAAAAAAGCAAAAGAAATTATTGAAAATTCATTAGACTATCAAATATAATTTTAAAATGAAATATACTGAAAATTGTCCTTTTTGTAATATTTTAAAAGATGAAAGAGAAATTTTAAGTGAAACCAAGGATAGTTTTATTATTTTAAGTAATCCTGCACTTGTTTCTGGGCATTGTTTAGTTATTCCAAAAAAGCATGTAAAAAAGCCATTCCGTTTAAAACAAATTAATTTACTTGAGCAGACCACTTTACTCAAAAAAGAATTGCCAACAAAATTTCAATTAAATAAATTAAAAGATTTTATTTTGAAATAATGGAACCAAAAGAAGTTCTGAAATTTTTTATAGAAAAAGGGCTTTTGGTTGATAAAGAAGTTTTAGATCTTTTTAGTGAAACAACTGACGAAGAATCCACAAAACTGATTATAGAAAAATTAAAAAATCATACACAACAGAAAATAATTACAAAAGAAATTTTTTTAAAGAATAAAGAAAAGGTTTGTGGGTTTTTTTCAAATTTTCCAAAAGAAAATCAAAAAAATTTTGAAAAGTTAAAAATAAAGTTAGGTTTAAGCATAGAAATTTCAAAAGAAATTTCAAAACCTTTTCATGAAAAAACTGCCTCCTCACAGCCCATAATAGTTAAAAATGTTGAAGTGCAAAACTCAAAACCTTTTTTAAATAAAAAAATAGAAATTTCAGATTTTAATAAATATTTTAGAAATCGTTATAATGAATTAAAGAGCATTTTGCAAGAGCATTCTGAATTAAAAAATTTAATTTCAATTAATAAACTTTCTGGAAACGCTTCTTCTATTTCTGTTATTGGAATGATTTTAGATAAAAGAGTCACAAAAAATTTAAATTTAATTTTTGAAATAGAAGATTTTACAGGAACAATAAAAGTAATTGTAAATCAAAATAAAAAAGAAGTTTATGAAAAAGCGAGAGATATTTGTTTAGATTCTGTAATTGGGTTTAAATGTTCTGGAAACAATAAGGTTCTTTTTGCAAATGAGGTAGTTTTTCCAGAAGCTATTTTATTTGAAAGAAAAACTTCTCCTATTGAGGAATCTATTGCATTTTTAGGAGACTTACATTTTGGGAGCAAATTATTTTTTGAAAAAAGTTTTTTGAAATTTATAGATTATTTAAATGGAAAACTCCAAAATCCAGAAGAAGCAAAAAAAATAAAGTATTTATTTATTGTTGGAGATTTGATTACTGGTGTTGGAAATTATCCAAACCAAGAAAGAGATTTGAAAATAAAAGATGTCGAAGAGCAGTATATTCAAATTGCAGAACTTTTGAGTAGGATAAGAAAGGATATTATAATAATAATTTCTCCGGGAAATCATGATGGTGTTAGGTTGATGGAACCCCAACCTATTTTTGAAAAAAAATTTGCATGGCCATTGTATAATTTAGATAATGTAATTATAACAGAAAATCCAAGTAGAATAAATATTGGAAAAAAATATGGTTTTTCTGGTTTTAATGTTTTAACATATCATGGTTTTAGTTTTCCGTATTATGCAGATAATGTGCCTTCTTTAGTTCAAGCAAAAGCAATAAATTTCCAAGATAAAATTATGGCATATTTGTTAAAAAATAGACATCTTTCTCCTACCCATAGCACAAGAACCCAACATTTCCCCCTTGAAAAAGATCCCCTATTAATTAGAAAAATTCCCGATATTTTTTTTTCAGGTCATTTGCATAAATCTGCTATCTCTTATTATAATAATATTTTATTAGTTGTATCTTCTTGTTGGGAAGACCTTACTTCTTATCAAATTAAAAGAGGAAACAAACCTGATTTTTGTAAAGTTCCTTTATTTAATTTAAAGACAAGAAAAATTAAAATTTTGGATTTTGAAGAAAAATGAAAACAGAACAATATTTTAAAAAATTAGATGCAGATGTTAAAAAAGTTTATGCAATGGCAGAAGTTGCAAGAGCAAAAGGTTTAGATCCTGTTTCTAAAGTTGAAGTTCCTTTAGCAAAAACAATGGCTGAAAAAGTTGTAAAGTTAATTGCAACTGTTTACCCTCAAATAGATAACCCCTTAATTTCAAAAAGAATTTTAGAATTAGAAAAAGAGCATGGCAAATTAGATAATGCTGTTGCATTCAAAATTGCAGAAGAAATTGCAAAACAAAAGTATTGCAAATTTTCAAATATACTTGAATCTATTGAAGCTGGGATAAGAATTGGTTTTGCATATATTACTCTAGGGGTTGTATCTTCTCCCATCGAAGGATTTACAAAACTTAAACTTGCTAAAACAAAAGATGGAAAAGATTATTTTGTTGCATATTTTTCAGGTCCTATCCGTAGTGCAGGGACAACTGCCTCATGTATGGTGTTAATTTTAATTAATCATTTGAGGGAACTTTTTGGTTATGCTAAATATGATCCAACAGAAAAAGAAATTAAAAGAGTGGCAATAGAGTTGGAAGATTTTCATAGTAGAATAACCAATTTGCAATATATGCCTACTGAAGAAGAAGCTTTGTTTTTAGCAAAAAATATGCCAATTCAGGTGAGTGGTGAACCTTCTGAAAAACTTGAAGTTTCAAATTATAAAAATTTAGAGCGAGTTGAAACAAATTATTTGAGAAGCGGTTTTTGTTTAATTATGGCAGAAGGTTTGGCGCAAAAAGCAAAAAAAGGTTTGCGGCTTTTAGATAAATTAAAATCAAAAGGAATTATTTCAAAAGATTTTGATTTTTTAAAAGATTATGTTAAACTTCATGAGAAAAGAGATATTGGTAAAGTAGATGCTTCTCCAACGTACATTAATGATTTGGTTGCTGGAAGACCAGTTTTTGGGCATCCTTCAAAATCAGGTGGTTTTAGGTTTAGATATGGTCGAGGAAGAGTTTCTGGTTTTAGTGCTGTTTCATTACATCCTGCAACAATGGGAATTACAGATAATTTTATTGCAATAGGAACTCAATTGAAAATAGAAAAACCAACAAAAGGTTGTGTTACAACTGTTTGTGATTCTATTGATGGTCCAATTGTAAAACTTGTT
The DNA here is from genome assembly GCA_964446915.1 of Candidatus Woesearchaeota archaeon. GTDB lineage: Archaea > Nanobdellota > Nanobdellia > Pacearchaeales > GW2011-AR1 > JAHILJ01. Next base: position 8,845 of record CAYUQG010000001.1, on the reverse strand, counting down.
AATGGAAGCGTGAAAAAACTACAAACCCTCGAAGAAGCAAGAAAACTTTATCCAGATGTTGAAGAAATAGTTTACCTTGGTGATATTTTATTTCCTTTTTCAGATCTCGCAAATAGAAATTCTAATTTAATCAAACCAGGTTATGTTGAAGAATGGTGGAATTTGGAATTAGAACAAAAGGGAGGAGAAGTTAAAGATTGTTTTAATGTGGATTTTGAAAAAGCTGTCGAATTAAGTGAACAGTATAAAATTCCTTTTTATCCAAAATATATTTTTTATTGGACCCAAATTTCTATAGAACAATTTTCAAATTTAATTAAGTGGTTGAAAAATTCTCGTTTCGAAGAAAAAATAATTCTTCCATATAATAAGGAATCTCGAGAAAAATTTGAACAAGGAAAAAGGGCTTTGGAACTTTTGGGTGTTGAACACGAAGTAACAATTGAAAATGTTATTTTGAACCCTGAAAATAGTCTTGCTTTTCTTTTTAATTTTGGAATTTTTGTTAAAGAAGGTTTTTCTTTAAAAGATAAATTTTTAGAAATTGAAAATAAAATTAATTTTGAAAAAAATGTTTTGGAAAATATTAATTCTTTTTCTAAAATTAAAATTAAAGATAAAGCAGGAGAATTTATTGGTGCAAGAATGGGACGTCCAGAAAAGGCAAAATTAAGAAAATTAGTTGGGAGTCCAAATGTTTTGTTTCCTGTTGGTAATGAGGGGGGGAGGTTAAGAAGTGTGCAGGCTGCTTGTGGCGTGGGTTATGTTCGAAGTAGTTTTCCTATTTATTTTTGTGAAAAATGTCAAAAAGAAACAATCTATCTTGTTTGTGAAAATTGCCAAGAAAAAACAAAACAAATGTTTTATTTTCCCGAAACAAAACAAAAAACTTTTTCAAGATTTCAGCAAGGGTCAGAACAACAAGGGTCTGCGTGTTATACACGGGATATTGACATGAAACATTATTTTGAAAAAGCTATTGAAAAGCTTGGGGTTTTAAGAGAAAAAATTCCTGCTTTGATAAAAGGGGTTCGTGGAACTGTTTCTTCTGAACATAAAATGGAACATCTTTGTAAAGGGATTTTAAGAGCAAGCTTTAATTTGCAAGTAAATAAAGATGGGACAATTCGTTTTGATGCAACAGAACTTCCAATAGTTTCATTTAAACCAAAAGAGATTTCAGTTAATGTAGAAAAGCTAAAAGAAATGGGATATGATAAGGATATTTTTGGAAAAGAGCTTGTTAATGAGAATCAAATTTTAGACTTAATGCCCCATGATATTTTGTTGCCAAGTGCCGACGAAACTCTTGACGAAAAAGCAGATGATGTTTTTTTTAGGGTTTGCAATTATGTTGATGAATTACTTGTTAAATTTTATGGATTAAAACCTTTTTATAATATTAAAAAAAGAGAAGACCTTGTTGGTCAACTTGGTGTTTGTATGGCACCGCATAATTGTGCAGGCGTTATATGTAGGTTTATAGGTTTTTCAAATTCTCTTGGCTTGTATGCAAGTCCATATATGCATGCTGCTGTTCGTAGAGATTGTGATGGTGATGAAGCTGCGATAATGTTGTTAGGAGATGTTCTTTTAAATTTTTCAAAAGAGTTTTTGCCAAGCCATCGTGGAGGAACACAGGATGCACCTCTTGTTTTAAATTCAAAAATAAATGCAGGAGAAGTTGATGATCAAATTTTAGACTTTGAAATTTCAAATGGGTATCCCCTTGAACTTTATGAATTAGCAGAACAAAGAAAACATTCTTCTGAAGTAAAAATAAAAGATGTTGCTTGTGCACTTCGTTTAGGTGAAGATCCCTTTGTTGGGTTAGGGTTTACACACGATACAACTAATTTTAATTCTGGTGTTATTTGTTCAAGTTATAAGAGTTTAGGAACTATGCCGGAAAAGGTGAAACACCAAATGGAACTTGTTGAAAGATTAAGGTCTGCCGATACCTCTGATACTGCACGACTTATCATTGATAAACATTTTTTAAAAGATATGAAAGGAAATCTCAGAAAATTTTCAACGCAAACTTTTAGATGTGTTGGTTGTAATGAAATAATGAGGCGTCTTCCTTTGTCGGGCGTTTGTCCCAGATGTTCTGGAAAAGTTATTTTTACGGTAACAGAAGGAGGAGTAAAAAAATACTTAGAAGCTGCGTTAAGTTTAGCAAAGAAATACAATCTTTCAAACTATATGCAACAAAATCTTGAATTAACAAAAAGATATATTGAAAGTGTTTTTGGAAAAGAAGTTGAAAAGCAAAAAACTATGCAAGATTATTTTTAGTTTTTTTCATTCATTTGTTCAAGCGGGGTCAAATGAAAGCAGGAAAAGTTGGGGGGGTGGATTTGATTAAAATTGCTTTCTAAGATAAAGCGTTAAGGTGGTTGTTGATTTTTCTTTAACAGGAAAGTGCAATATTTTTTCATAGTATGTGTTTCCAATGTTTTTTTGTGCCCAAACAAAATGGTCGTCTGAAGGTTCAATGTCTTTAAATTCAAAATAACCTTGGCTATTTGAAGTTGTTTCTGGCTTTCCGTCTGGTAATCCAGGCATGCTATTTAATTTTATTTTTGCATTAGGGGCAATTTCATAATTTCCATCATTATCAGGGTCGTAAAAAACAGTGCCCTGAATTTCTCCATTATTATATCCTGGTGGTGCTTCTAATATAGGTTCGCAATTTATTATAAGACAACTTGTTAAAATTAACAAAAGCTTATTTAGGGATTTCATATAATTAAATCTTTTTTCTATTTATAATTTTATATGCTTTTTAGTATAATAGTTTTTATAAACCAAGTTTTGTTTTAATTGAATATGGTTAATTTAATGAAGAAACTTAAACTTTTGGCTTTGCCTGTTTCGCTTTCAGTTGCTTTAGCACTTCCTTGTTTTGCAAGAGACAAAAATCTTAAAGAGAAAGACAATGATTTTGTTAGCATAGGGGTTTCTAAATTCGGCGATGAATCTATGAATGAAGAATGGGGGAATGCCTTTCCTTTGAGTATTGGTTATAATACTTATCTTGCAAAGAATCTTCGTTATGAAGGGAGTGGTTCTTTTGGATTTAATAGAAACACCTATAGTTTGGATAATAATGTTGTAAGTTATTCTCAATATTACAATTTTATAATAACTGCTTCTCTACAGCTTGTAATGCCACAAGAGGGTTTTGATTTATTTTTAGGAGGGGGATTAGAATGGTCTACTTTAAAATTCAAAGAAAATTCTATAGATGATGATAAGCCGTATAAAGAAAAAGTTGAAGGTGCAGGAATGGTTTTTATTGGTGGAGCAGAAATACCTATTAGCGAAAAGTTGAATGCAATGTTATCTGTTAAATATAGTTCTATAAATCCTTACAAAGATGAATATGGTGGTTTTGAGATGGGAGCTATAACTTTTTCAGCTGGCTTAAGCACTAAATAAATATAAAATAATTGTTGGTAATAATAAACAGCCCATCATATTTGTTCTTCGAACTTTTAATGAAATGCAATAAATCCCTGTTAAAGTTGAAACAATTAAAATTAAAAATCCGAAAAATCCTGAAATTAAGAAAACAATTATTGCTAAAAAAATTAAAGTCAATAAAGAAAGTTTTGTGTAATTTATTTTTTCTATTTTTTGTGAAAATATTTTTGCTAATTTTTTTGTTATGAAAAAAGAGAAAACCCCGCTTATTAAAGTTGTAAAAAGAATTAGAACTAGAATCTTCCATGATAAATTTCCAATAATTTCTAAAATAGCAATTGCTGCACCTGTTCTTGCTTTTGAAATCACATAAAGAGAAATAAAAGAAAAACCCATTACTAAAGTATTTGTTGCTCCGAGAAGAATTAGAAAACCTTTTTTATTTGTTTGTGTTTGATTTTTATCAAATACACTGAAAATTTTTAATTTGCTGTTTGAAATCGAGTTTCCAATTATTGCTGCTTGCCCACTTCCTAAACCTGGAAGAAAACTGCAAAGTGGAGAAGCAATTAAAGCACCTAAAAGAGGTTTGAAATATTTTGTTTTAGGTTTTGTTATTTTTTGTTTTGGAATTTTAAATTTATTTTTTATACTTAAGATTAACATTGAACTTCCAAATAAACCTGTTAAAAGTGGGAAAAGAGGTTGATTTATTGAAGACAAATTTAAAACACAAAAACCTAAAAAACCAGATAGAAAAAAAACAAGCAGAGCATTAAATTTATTTTTTTCAGAAAAAACCAAAAAAGTTGAAGCGAAAATTAAAATATAAGGAATTAAAATTTGAATTAAATTATTTGTTTTTGAAATTAAAAATATAGAGGGAAAGGCGATTAATAATAAAATAAAAATTGCTGCTAAACTTCCTTGGTTTGTTAAAAGAATTGCCTCATATCCTAAACCTTTTTTTAAAAGTTCGTGACCTGGTAAAATAGAAAGTTCGGTATCTGTGTCTGGGCAGCCCAAAAAAATAGAAGGAATAAAGTCGACAAAAGTGTGTGTAATTGCCATAGAAGTTATAAAAACTGCAAGATAAATTGCAGGAATTTTAAACAGTAAAGAAGTTGAAAGAGAAATTAAAAAAGTTCCTATAAGATTTATATGAATTCCTGGAACCAAGCCTGTGAAAATTCCGAACAAGATTCCTAGTAAGATAGCCAATAAAATTTCAATTAGCATTTTTTAAGAAACATTTAATAATTAATATTTGTTTTGTATTTTATGAATGTAAAAGAAAAGCTGGAATTGATTACAAGAAATTTGCAAGAACTTATTGGGGAAGAATTATTAGAAAAGAAATTAAATGCAAAAAAAAATTTTGTAATTTATTGGGGGACTATGCCCACAGGAAGTGTTTCTCTTGCATATTTTTTTCCAATGTTAAAAATCGCAGATTTTTTGAAAGCAGGATGTAAAGTCAAAATTCTTTTAGCAGATTTACACGCGTTGTTAGATGGCGTTCCTTTTGATTTAGTTGAAAAAAGATATAATTATTATAAGGAAGCAATTTTGTTGATTTTGAAAACAATTGGTGTGGATGTTCAGAAATTGGAATTTGTTAGGGGAAGTGACTTGCAATTAAATAAAAATTATTTTAATGATTTGTTAAAATTGAGCACGTTTACTACTATAAAAAACTCAACAAAAGCAGCTTCAGAAGCTGTAAAGACTGCGCAGGGAGACAATGTTCTTCTTTCTGGAATGATTTATCCTTTGATGCAAGCATTGGACGAAGAATATCTTGGTGTTGATGCGCAATTTGCAGGTGTTGATCAAAGAAAGATTATGGTTTATGCTCGAGAATATTTACCAAAAATAGGTTACGAATCTCGGATTGAATTAATGAATCCAATGATTCGCGGGTTAGTTGGAAAGCAAATGAGTTCAAGTATCGAAGGAACCAAAATAGATTTGCTTGAAACAGAAGAAAAAATAAAATCTAAAATCAAAAAGGCAGAGTGTGTTGAAGGAAATTCTGATAATGGCTTAATGGCCCTAATGAGGTATTTATTTTTTATTTTAAAAGAAGACCAAAAAGAAAAGTTTGTTGTTCAACGTCTGGAAAAATTTGGAGGAAATTTGGTTTACAAAACTTATGAAGATTTAGAAAAAGATTTTGTTAAGAAAACTTTACATCCACTTGATTTAAAAAACGCAGTTGCCAATGAGATTGTTAATTTATTGAAACCTTTTAGAGAATCAAAAAAATTAAATCAACTTTACAAAGAAGCATATAAAAATGAGTAATCTAAGCATAATCTCAGAAGTTGGAGGAAGGAAACCTTGGTTAATCTGGCTTTTTATTTTGATTTTAATTTTGTTAATTTTTGTAGGAGTTTTTATTTGGAATTTTCTCTCTGGGGGGGCTGGGCAATCTGCTGCTAATTTAAGTCAACAGATGTTTGGGAATACAAGTTTGCCAATTTAATTTTAAGAAATTATTTTTTCTTTGTAAGAAATTAAGAACAATACAAGACCAATTATAAAAAATAAAATCGAAAAGGGTAAAGTTTTAAGTCCAATTTTCCCTAAGGGAATTATCATATGAGTACTCCTATTATAAATTAAAAAAATAACACTTAAAACTAAAAAAAGCAAGCAAAATATTTTCTTCTTTAAATTTTTTATTGGTTTGAAAGTTAGTTTTTCTTGGGGTTCTTTTTTCTTTATTTTTTCTTTAACCTCTTTAGAATTATTTTTTTTGTCTGCTAAAAAATACTTTTTTATTTCTTTATCTTCATCAAAAAAACTTTCAATTAACTTTTTTTTCTCCAGTTTCTGAACTTCTTTTTTAATTTCCCCGTAAGTTAAATCGGTTTTTTCAAATTTTTCAAGATTGTCCTGCAATTCTTCAACAGTTAAACTATCTTTTTTTATTTTAGGCAATTGATTTAAAATGTTTTGCCTATTTTCTTTTTCTTCTTTTTTCATTTTAATTTGAAGTAAAACTATTTTTTAAAATTATCGTGTTCTGAATTCCACAACATCTAAGTCCTTTAGCTTGTGTTTTAAGCCAACTTTTTGTCCAGAGAATTTTGAAGAAGGTCCCCAGATTTTTGTTTCTTTTACATTTTTTGAAAAACCTTTAAGAATTTTTTCAGCGACATCTCCAATTGTGGAATTCTCTTTTAGAATAATTGGACGAGGGGATTTTTCTTTTCCTGGTTCTTTTGTGTAAATTCTAATTTTATCAAATTTTTCAAAAATCTTTTCTTTTAATTCTTCAATTCCCAAATTGTCTTTTGTCGAAACAAAAATAAAATTGTATTTTTTAGTCTGAAGTTTTGAAGAAAGTTTTCTTTTTTCATTTTTAGATAATTTTTCGAATTCATTGATTACGAGAATTTGATTTTTGTTTTGTATTTGCAATTTTTCAATTTCTTCAAAATTTTTTATTAAAACTAAAATAACATCTGCACTATTTGTTAAACCCCTATCATAATTTTCAGATTCTATTGCAGGGTTTTCTATTAATTGTATTTGTATTGATTCGTGTTTTGAAATCCCTACTACAGGTTCTCTTGTGCAAAATTCTGAACTTGAAATTTTTGGTTTTGCATTTGTTAATGCAGAAATTAAACTGGACTTTCCAGTATTTGTATGTCCTACTATGACTACTTGCAAATCTCCTTTTTTAATTCCTTCTCCATGATGTTTTGATTGTTTGATTTCTTTCTCTTTTGTGTATTTTAATTTTTTTAATCTTGTTTTTAATTGTGCTAACAAATTTTCAGAACCTTTATGTTTTGGAGCAAGAACTATCATTTTCTTTAGACAACGAATTTTTTCTTCAGTTGTTTTTGCTTGGAGATATTCTCCTTGTGCTTTGTCAAAATGTGGCGATGCATTAATTGGCATGTTAAAATTAAGTTTCTCTTACTTAAAAAATTATTGAGTAAAATTTATAAGAGCATATTTCCTTATTATAAAAGAAAAATGGTAGAACAAATACAATCGCAAGCACAAACAAGGCCAATTGTTCAAAAATCAGTTGGCATTCAAAAACCTGTTCAACCAGCAATTCAACAATCTGTTGACCCAAAATCTCCTGTAACAACTGATTTAAGTCAAATACCAAAGAAAAAGAAATCTAATTGGTGGGTTTGGGTGTTAGTTATTTTAATTTCTATAGGCTTGGGAATTCTGATTGGAAAATTTTTGTGGGCATGGCTTTAATTTTGTTAATTTTTTAAAATGGAAAAAAAGTTTCACAGAAAGGTTTTGAAAAATGGAATGACAATTCTTTTTGAAAAAAGAGATTTGCCTGTTGTTAGTGTGGCTTTTGCTGTGCGTCATGGAGGGATTAATGAAGAGATTTCTGAAAAAGGAATTTCGCATTTTATAGAGCATATGCTTTACAAAGGAACAAAAAATAGAACTTCAAAACAGATTTCAGAAGAAATTGAAAAAAATGGTGGTGAAATGAATGGCTTTACTGCTAATGAAATTACTGTGTATTGGTGTAAAATGCCTTCAGATAAATTGCAAATTGCCTTGGAGGTTTTATCTGATCTTATAAAAAACCCTTTATTTGACGAGAAAGAATTAGAAAAAGAAAGGCAGGTTATTTTTGAAGAAATTAAAGGGCATCACGATAATCCTTTAGGATATGTTTTTGAAGAAATCCAAAAAGGTTTGTATGACGGAACTTTGAGTATTGATTTAATTGGGATAAAGAAAACAATGAATTCTATTGATAGGGAAAAAATGGTTGAAAAATTTAAATCTGTTTATACACCGAACAATATGATTTTGTGTGTTGTTGGAAATGCTGACTTTGACGAACTTGTGGATTTTGCTGAAAAGAATTTTGGAAATGAAAAATCTGAAATTTCTGTTAAAGAATTTGGTTTGAAAAATGAAGTTAAGGTTGAAGAAAGAAAAGGCATTGACCAAGCTAATTTGGTTTTTGCATATCATGTTCCTTTAGCAGAGGACAAAAAATCAGATGCTGCAAGGATTTTAACTTGTTTAATGGCTGGCGGGTTGTCTTCAAGATTGTTTGAAGAAATTCGTGAAAAAAGAAATCTTGCATATGCTATTAAGGGAGGCTCGCAAATTTCAAAATATTTTTCATATAATTTTATTTATGTTGGGACAATGAAAGAAAATGTTGAAAAAGTTAAAAATATTATTTTGGAAGAATTTGAAAAAGTTGCAAAAGATTTAAATGAAAAAGAATTAAATTCAGTTAAAGAGCAATTAATTGGCAATTATAAAATTTCGCAAGAAGATTCTGCATCGCAAATGCAAAGTTTACTTTTTGCTGAAATGGATGGCCAAGCAAAAGAGTTTTATGAATTTGAAAAAAATATAAAAGAAGTTAAATTGGAAGATGTTAAAAATTTAGCGAAGA